>JAGWAH010000009.1:0-20102 GCA_021296515.1 Acidobacteriota bacterium
GGCCGCGTGTGGACACCGGGACCGCCGCCGTGCTGCGTGCCCGACAGCAGGTAGACGCGCACGTCCTCCGGCAGCTCGATGTGCTCGCCCGCCGGGTCGGTGACCACCAGCGACGCACGCGCCTGCCACAGCTCGGCCTCGCCGTCGCTGTGCACGATCTTCGGGCAGGTGCTCGACGCCGCGCACCGTTCGAGCAATCCGTCCGTCCGGCCGCTGAGCGGGTCGGTCAGCGTGGCGTAGGTGAACGGGAACTGATCGCCGGGATACACGTGATCCTCGTGCTGCTTCTGCCAGCGGCCCGGCTGGCCGAACTGGTAGTTGGTGAACGTCTTGCGCGAGCCCGCGATGTTGGGATGCATGCCGTCGAACACGATACGCCCGGCGATGTCCTCGTTGAAGCCCTGGTAGAGGAAGTCGCGCAGCATCCGGCCGCTCTGGGAGATGCCGAGCGAGGTGGCGCTGGTCGGCAGGCCGGGCTCGGCGAGCGGGTTCGCGTTGCCGTTGCCGTCGGCCGCCTCGTAGCGCAGGAACGAGACGGCGTCGCGCATCGCGGCGAAGCCGAGCCCGAGCACGATCGGATCCTTCGCCTCGTAGATGAACTCGTAGATCGCGCCGCCGTCGAAGCCGGCCGGGCGATCGATCTCGATCTCCGTGTCGCTCACGTAGCGCCATTGCAGGTCGTCCGGCCGCATGCGGTCGGCGTCCTGAGTCGCGCGCACCGACAGCATCCCGCCGCGCGGCTCGAGCGAGGCGGCCGGATAGGTCAGCCGCCCCCGCGAAACGGGCTCGGCGTCGTTGAAGATGAACTCCTCGAGGACCCGTCCGGGTTCGACGCCACCGGCAGGTAGGCGACGATGTTCGATCCGGTCGGCGTGAGGTCGCCCTGCCATCCCACCCGGACGAACGCGAACCCCCGCTCGAGCAGGGCCGTCTCGGCCGCTCCGGCCCCGCCCCGGTTCGAAACCGTGTGGTAGAGGGCCCGGTTCCAGCGGTTCATGTCGATGGGACGATAGATCTCCACCGTGGCGCGATACTCGACCCTCCCCGCGGCATTGCGCGGGGCCCGGTCCAGGTTCGCGATGTGCTCGTGACGGGCATCCGCCGGATCGACCTCGCCGGTCACGACGCCGCGCAGCAGCTCGTACTGCCCGACCTCCCCGAACGAGTCCCCGCCGAGGGCCGGCGACGCCACCACCTCCAGATCGAAGTCGGTGATCTGCGCCAGACCGCTTCCCGGCGCCAGCAGGCACGCGACGACCGCAACGACGAGCGCGCGATTCATTCTGCTCATGGTGTCTCCCCGCTCCCGGAACGATGATACTCTGCGGCTGCGCGCGAGGCGCACGGCGATACAATGACTCGCGTGCGATTCGTCCACTTCGCGCGGGCCGCCGCCCTGGCGGTCGCGACGGCGGTCGGGCTCGACATGGCCGGCCCCGTCGCAGCTCAGCTTCCGAGGCCGTTCGACGCCGTCTCGCCGGCGCCGGCTGCCGGCCATCAGCGCATGTTGGCGCTGCTGCAGACGATAGCGAACCAGACTCCCGACTCGCACCCCTTCCTGGGAGATTGGCGGGCCCGGGAGCTCCGTCAGGAGTTGCGCGGACTGCCCGCCACGGACACCGGCCCCAACCGCTGGCGCGTGATGTTCCAACTGTCCGGGGAGGAGCTGCGCCTCGGAAACGAAGCCGAGGCGATCCGGCTGCTCACCGACGCCCTGGCGCTGATCCCCGAGACCGACGAGAACCGCCCGGGGCTCGACTTGACCAACTACAGCCTCGGGGTGGCCTACCTCCGGCTGGCCGAGACGCGGAACTGCGCGCTCCATCCACACGCCGAAGCCTGCATCCTGCCGCTGCGCGGGCGAGGAATCCACAGCGATCAGACGCCGTCGCGCCAGGCGATTGCCGCCTTCACGGCGGTCCTGCGGAGCACCGAGAACGCGGCGGCGGGCGGCGTGCCGTCCGCGGCGGGCGCTCGAAACTGGAGCGCGGGCGCGCCCTCGCCCGCCCGGAACGGCGGGACGCAGCAGTACCTCGCGGCACTCTGGCTGCTCAACGTCGCCTACATGACGGTGGGAGGCTACCCGGACGAGGTGCCCGAGCCGTACCGGCTGCCGCCGGAGACGTTCCGCCCGGCCGGGACGATGCCCCGGTTCGCGAACATCGCGCCGGCCCTCGGTCTCGACACGTTCGACATGTGCGGCGGCGCGATCGCCGACGACTTCGACGACGACGGCTATCTCGACATCGTCGTCTCGACGTGGGGCACACGGGGACAGATGCGCTACTTCAGGAACAATCGCGACGGGACCTTCACCGAACGCACCGCCGAAGCGGGCCTGCTCGGACTGTACGGCGGCCTGAACATGGTCCAGGCCGATTACGACAACGACGGCGACGTGGACCTGTTCGTCCTGCGCGGCGCGTGGCTGCGCGCGGACGGCCGGCACCCGAACTCGCTGCTCCGCAACGACGGGAAGGGTACGTTCACCGACGTGACGTTCGACGCCGGACTCGGCGAGGTGCACTACCCGAGCCATACGGCAGCCTGGGGCGACTACGACAACGACGGCGACCTCGACCTCTACGTCGGCAACGAATCGTCCCGGACGTTCGTCGCGCCGAGCCAGCTCTTCCGCAACGACGGCGACGGCACGTTCACCGACGTCGCCGGGTCCGCCACCGTCATGAACTACGGGTACGCCAAGGCGGCGGTCTGGGGCGACTACGACGGCGACGGCCTCCAGGATCTGTACGTGTCCAACTTCGGGGGGAGCAACCGGCTCTACCGCAACACCGGTCGCGGGTTCTTCATCGACGAGGCGCCCCGGCTCGGCGTGACCGGCCCGATGGGGAGCTTCCCGGCATGGTTCTGGGACGTGGACAACGACGGGCACCTCGATCTGTACGTGTCGGCCTATACGGCGGACATCGAGCACCTGGCGGCCAGTGCGCTCGGCCGGCCCGCCGCCACCGAGACGTCGCGCCTCTACCGCGGCACGGGCGGCGGACGCTTCGAGGACGTCTCCGGCCCCTACGGCCTGATGGAGCCGACCGCGGCGATGGGCTCGAACTTCGGCGATCTCGACAACGACGGCTACCCGGACTTCTACCTGGGCACCGGCTATCCGCCTTATCACAGCGTGATGCCGAACGTGATGTACCGCAACCGGGAAGGGCGCGGCTTCTCCGACGTAACCTACGCGGGAGGCTTCGGCCACCTGCAGAAGGGCCACGGCGTGGCTTTCGCGGACTTCGACAACGACGGCGATCAGGACGTCTTCCAGCAGATGGGAGGGGCCTATCCGGGTGACCGGTTCGGCAACGCCCTCTACGAGAACCCCGGCTTCGGCAACCACTGGATCACGATCCGCCTCGAGGGCGTCCGCTCCAACCGGTCGGCGATCGGCGCCCGCATCCGGGCCGTTGTCGCCGGCGGGCGGGGCGCCGGCCGGCGCTCCATCTACCGCCACGTGAACAGCGGCGGCAGCTTCGGCGGCAATCCGCTTCGCCAGACCATCGGGCTGGGCGGCGCGTCGCGCATCGAGCGGCTCGAGATTCTCTGGCCCGCAACCGGCATCACGCAGACGTTCACCGATCTGCCGGCGGATCGATCCATCCACGTCGTCGAGGGCGAGCGAGCCTACTCGACCCTCCCGCTGCGCTCGTTCACGCTCGGCTCGCAGGAACGATAGCGCCGATAGCCCCCTGAACGGACCGCAGCGTGCAGATCGAACCCGGTGATCCGCGACGAGCGCGCGATTCGCTACCGGTGCTCGTTGCCCAGCACCCCGCCCTCGCCGGAGTAGCTGACGTCCTGCAACTGCAGCCGGACGCCGTCCGGCGCGTCCACCAGCACCTCCTTCGTCACTCCCTCGCGCAGCCTCATGTGCGCGGTGACGCCGTGCTCGGCGAGCCGTGCCATGACCGCGTCGGGATCGAACCCCTCCACGCCGAGGCCGACGTGCAACCGGAAGGCCTCCGGACCGCCACCCTCCACCAGGGCCAGGTGCTGCGGTCCCGCGCCGACCCGAAGCACCGGGATCGGGCGCCCTTCGTAGCCCGCGGTCCGCGGTCCCCCTTGCGGCTCCTGCCAGGCAGCCACCGGCATGTCCGTCAACCGTTGGTACCAGGCCAGAGCGCTGGACAGGTCGGATACGTGGTACTTGACGTGGTTGAGCGTCCTGACCGGTATCGGCGGCGGGTCGCCCGGCCGCCGTACCGCTTCGGCCGCGTTGTCGCAGACCTCCCCGAGGAAGCCCAGCCCGCCGCAGGCGATGACGGGGTTGAACTGCAGCGGCGCGCCGTCGGGGCCGTCGAAGTTGACGCCGTTGATGGTCGTGCCCTCCCGCAGGACCGAGCGGGCGAGCGCGGGCATCTCCGCGAGCCCCTCGAAGATCCGGTGGACGTTGAAGTCCTCGATTCCCCAGCAGAAATGCGGCCGTCGCGCTGTCACCACCTGCAGGCTCTCCGGGCTCCGCTGCGAGAGGGCCATGTATGCCGGCGGATCGTTCGACACGCGGAGGACCGTCTGCCCTCCGCCGTAGTCCTGGAACGCGTGGCGCGGGATCGCCAGGACCTTCTCGTACCACGCCACGGTGCGCCGCAGGTCCGCGCAGCCGAAGCTGACGTGGTTCAGGGTGCTGACGCGGATCGGCAGCGCCGAGCGGGCCGTCGCCGCACCCGCGGGTGGGACGCCCGGCGCCCGGCCCGCAAGGGGCTCGGCCAGCGCCGCCGCGGGCCGGGCGATCGCCGCCGCGATGCCGGCAACGAGCAGATCGCGCCGCGTCACCTTCCCCATGCGCATGGGACCTGCCGGTTTATCGATCCGCACCGTCATGAAACACCTCCGCTTGATCCCGATCACCCGCCCAGCAGGTGGCAGCCGAACAGTCCCGTCTCCTGCGCGCCTCGTGCAACACTGTATACCGCGCGCGGAAGAAACGGACCACCCGAACAGAGCGGATGTATGGCGGCGGAAGGCGACACGCGGGTAGTGGAGCCCGCGCCCTTCTATTGCGACGCGACCTCGTCGATCCAGATGCGGATCAGCCGCTCGTCCTCGGTGACCCGGACGATGTCGCCGCGCAGCTCGCCCAGCCGCTCGACCGCGGCCCGCACGTTGAGCGTATCGCCGTCCCCCGAGAATAGAGCGTCGACCACCGCGATCGGAAGCTGGACGTCGACGGTCTCGCTTCCCTCTTCGCCGCGATCCTCCACCTGCACGGTGATCTGATCGCCCACACGCGCGATGCGCACCGTCTCGTCCCCGCCGTCGACGGTGACGAACTCCGTGTCGCCGACCTCGGTGAGCGCCCGCCAGAGGTCCCGCATGGCGCCGACGTTCAGCGGCACATCCCGTCCGGCCAGGCTGAGCTGCCCATCCGACAGGACACGGTGCGGCACCAGGGCCAGCATCGGCTCCGCCGCCGAAAGCGGTACGTTCACGCTGACGTTCTCCGAGCCCTCCTCGTCGGCCGTCACCTGCACGTGCAGCCACGGCTGAGGGCCGGCATCCTGGGCAGAGGCGAAGCCACCGGCGAACACCAGACCTGCGACGACGAGTACAGAACAACATGCACGAATCGACATGGGCTCTCTCCCGGCCACGCAGCCGACGACAGGCAGGAGTGCGTATCGTCATGCGGGCCTTCTTGTCGGTAGACGGATCTCGTCGCCGGAAGTTCGGGTATCGGCCGGGCGTCCGACTGTCAGGGAGCGGCGGTATCCAACGGCCCGTGCTCGATCCACTCGCTTCGGATGCGCCGACGGATCGATTTCATGCCGAACAGCACGCTCACGTCGAACTCGATCCGGGAATCGGCGAGCCCCCAGAGATTCGGTTGGATCCATTGCAGATCGAACTGACCCGTCGCGTGACGGAGCGTGCCGGCGATACCCCAGAGCCAGCGGAAGGAACGGAACATCTCGAAGGTGACCCGGGCCACCCGATAGTCGTGCCGCGTGATCCAGAGGTGGCCGGTCGAACGGTTCAGGGCCTTGTCGATGCGTTTGTCGTCCGGCAGCCTGCCCGCTCGGGGCTCGAAGCGAATCACCCAGCACTGCTCGCCGCGAACCACGTCATTGCCGACCACGGTCGTGTCGTAGCGCTCCATCAGCCCGGAGTCGAACTCGACGTGCATCTCGTCGGGGTCGTAGCGCTCGCCGCGCGCGGCGTGGCGCCTCGCCGCGCGCATGAACTCCGCCTTTCTCTCGCGCTCGTCCCGCGCGTCGTCGGGGTCGAGAGCACGTCCGTCGCGGGCGATGAGCTCCGAGTAGAAATGGCCCTCGAGAAGATAGTGCCGGCGCCGGGTCGTCTCGGTACCGGTGACGTTCCCCTGGGCGTCCAGCGACTCGACCGTGCCGGCGGTCACGTATTCGAAGCGGCCGTCGAGCGCCGCGTCCCGCTGCCGCTCTGCGACGCCGAGGGCGCGCTCGATGATCGTGGCAGCATCCGGGGCGTCGGTGGCGACGAGCTCGCCGCCGGACTGCGCGGTGGCTGGCGCCGACGCCCAGATCACCCCGCAGCAGCAAGCCAGCGCGACCCGCACGCGTGCCGCTACCACCGGCCTCCGTTTCGTGCCATTACGAAACAGGTATCGGTCGCTTGTCGTTTCTTCGCCACCCGCAGTGGCGAGAAGCCTTGGCCGCGGTTCAGCGGCAGCCGTTGTGCGACGAGAACCGGGCCTGCCAGCGGCGACGCTACCAGGGAACGCTGTACGGCAGGCGACGGCCGCCGCCGATGGCCAGGGCTGCCAGCCCACCGATGACGGGCGGCCCGAACCCGTTTGTGAGATAGCCGGAGGTGAACATGATGCCGCTGGCGAACTGGAAGTTGAGCACCATGGCGAGCGCCACTGTCCCGGTCAAGCCCACCCGGAACCCGGCGATCAGCGCCGCGCCGGCGGCGAGCTCGCCCAGCACGACCAGCCGGGCGAACAGCGGCGCGCCGGGCATCGCCACCCGCTCGAGGTACCACCGGCTGATCGTGACCGGCTCGAAGGAGAGCCACTGCTCGAGCTCGTACGTGAGATGCGCGCTGTCCGCGAACCAGACGAGCTTGCCGTACCCCATGAGGACGAGAAACACCCCCATGATCAGCGACAGGGCCCGCAAGCCGCCAGCGGGCGAGTGGAGAGTAGTCATGTCTGCTCGCCGGTCTCCCCGGGCATTCTACGCCGGAAGCCCATGGTATGTCCCAGCGCCAGTCGAGCGTCAGGGCAGTGCGGCCGATACGCCGGCCGGCCGGTGCTCGAGCCACTCGCTCCGGATGCGGACGTCTCCGTGCGGGTCACGTTCCCGTCCCGATCCAGAGACTCGAACACGCCGGCGGTCGTGTACTCGAAATCGAGTTCCATGCCCGACTCCCGCTGCGCCGCGGCCCTTTCCAGAGCGCGTTCGACGATCGTGGTCGCCTCGACCCCGTCGTCGGCGGTCTGGTTCGGCGCAGTCGGCGCTCTCATGCCGCGGGTCTACAGCCCAGCGGCGCGGTGCTCCAGGCCCGCCGGCGTCGCGATAGCGCCTCGGCACGAGGCTACGGACGCCCGTAGAGCGCGACCAGACGCGCGCGTTCGGCGCCGGTCAGCGGTAGGAACCCGGTCTCGTCCGGCTCGGACGTCAGCGGCTGGCACGGCCCGCACATGAGCGTGTGCGGAGAATCGTTGTGCAGCAGGCCGAGCGCGTGGCCCAGCTCGTGGGCGACGACGTGCCGGCTCACCATTGCGTCGCCCCGGTCCAGACCTCGAGCAAGACGGATCACGACCAGGTAGCGCGGCGGATCGATCCGCGGCAGTGGCCATGTATACGACAGGATGTCCTGCCGCGACAGCAGTACCACGATGTCGGCGTCGAGATTGCGCAGCTCCCGTGGGGCATCCGGCTCCGCCTCGCCGCCCGGCAGGCGGACGCCGCGCTGCGCAACGCCGCGGGCATAGTTCTCCAGAGTGCGCGCGGCCGGCGACGCGACGACGACCCGGGGTTCGGCCAAACGGGTCGCCACTCCAAGCTCCTCCAGCCGGGCGTTCCAGAACGCGATGGCCTCGCGCACCGGCTCGACACGAGCGTCGTCCGCCGCCGGAGCGAGCACGAGGATCAACCGGTCTTCCGCCGCGGCCGCGTCCGAACGGCACAGCAACACGGCCGCCGCAAACGCCGCGGACGTGATCAGCAACGACGCTCGCATTGAGACGTGCATGACTCTCCGACCACCGTCACAGACACCGAACGCCCGGCAAGCTGGCCATCCTCCGATCCAGCGTCAACGCTTCCAAGCCAACGCGGGAATACTCTTCTCAGATGAGACGGTCGAGAAGACCTGCGCCTTCGCGTGCTTCCAGAGCCCCAAGAACCGCCCGCCCGTTCAACGGCGCGACCATACCGCTGCGTAGCACGTCGAGCAGGCCGGCGCGAGCCTCGGTCTTCGAGACCCCGTAGTGATGCTGAAGGGCGACGTAGGCCTCCCCGATGACCTGGGTCGAGACCACGATCTCGGCGCCGTCGTCCTCGATCAGCGAGCGTAGCGTCTCGACACAGCGCTCGAACTCGGCTTGCGGCTCCCCCGCGACCAGCCTCACCAGAACCGACGTGTCAATCCCGAAGCGCGGGGTCATGAGGCTCGTCGCGGAAGCTCCCGACATCGAAGCCGCCCAGCCCACCGCGGAGCCTGCCGCGCAGCGTGCCGAGCCGGTCGTAGTCTATGCGCCGGGGACGCAGGATGAAGCCGTCCGGGCCTTCCTGGAGCTCGATGCGGTCACCGGGCCGCACTCCCATCGCGTCCAGCACCCGGGCCGGGAAGGTCACTTGTCGCTTCGCGGTAACACGCACCAGCATGCCGGCTCCATTCCCTTACACTATAGCACCGTTGGTAAGGCCACCACGCGACAGCCCGGTTGGTCGTTCCCAGAACGCGACGGCCTCGCGCGCCGGCTCGTTACAGTGGTCGTCGTCTGCAGCTCTGCGCATGCCCCAATATAATTCCTCCTGAACGTGGCGAGGAGACCGAAGTTCCATCGCGGCACGCCAGGGGTCGCCAAGCTCCGGGGAGTACCATGGCTATCCCCTGGAGCCTTCGCAGCCGGTACGAGGTCTGGAATGAGCGTCCGCTTTCGATTCGGCTGGGTCGACGCAGGGCCATCACCCGATGTCCTCACCCAATCCACGATGGCCACCCTCTCGGTCGAAGCGGGCGGTACGATCCGTTCGACGTACAAGACGATGTAGCCGACGGCATCGTAGCTTTCTGGGCACGTACCGAGCCGTCCTTGCGCGAGGATGCCCTGGCAACCGCCAGCGAACACGCACAACTGCCCTGGTTGGCAGCCTGGTTCGATGGCGTTCTTCAGGCTCTTGAGGCAGAAGAGCACGGCAACGACTGGGCCGAAGTTCGCCGAGCCTTGCCGCCAGCACGGCCGGGAATCGAGCCCTGGACGCGGGGCCACACGCTTGCGCATGCGACGCGCGAACGGGTCGGCGCCAAATGGCGGGCGTTTCGACTTCTCCCCAAGTGGTCCCCTGACGATTCCCCACCAGCCGTCGCAGCCGCCGTCAACTCGCATTCACGGGTTGGTGGCCGCGAAGACCCCCGCCTGCGTCACGGTGCCCAGAGGCCAGACCGGCACACGCTTTCTGATCGCGCGCGCCCTCGGCGAATTCCTGGGCCGCTCCACTCCAGGGACGACTATCGACTACTGACGAGGCAGCGTCCCCGCATCCGGGCTTCCGCTCCCGCAGCGCTGCGTCGTTCCGTTCAGTCCCCTATTCACCCGGCGGCGACGGTGCCGGCCGGCGAAACTGCTTGCTCAGCGCCAACTCCTGGCGCTGGTAGGACGAGCCGATAGACTTTCCGTAGATCTTCTCCGGCACGTCGAGCACCCGGCTGTAGACGAGACGGCCGACGACCTGGCCGTGCTCGATCACGAACGGGGTCTCGTGCGCCCGGACCTCCAGCACCGCGCGCGTGCCCGTGATGTCCCGGTCGCCGTAACCGAATCCGGGGTCGAAGAACCCGGCGTAGTGAATTCGGAACTCGCCCACGGACGGATCGAAAGGCACCATCTCGGCAGCGCAATGCGGTGGCACCCGCACCCGTTCGCGCGACGCGAGAATGTAGAAGTCTCCGGGATTGAGTATGAGCCGGCCGTCAGAACTGGTCGATGTCATAGTGGTCGACCTTCTTCAGGTCGACGAGCGGCGTGTTCTCCTTGCCCCTGTAGGCGACCACGTCGCCCTCCCGGTCACCCTTGAGGCTGACCGAGACGTTCAGGCCGTCCCGGATCAGGGCCTTTCCGGGATTCGTCTCGTCCAGGTAGATGAGGCCCCCCTCCTCCCTGTCCAGCCCCCTCAGGTGCGTGTCGGACGACGGCGCACGCTTCCGGATGAAACGAAGCTGGGACAGGCTCAGACCCGGGTGCACGATGATGGAGAAAGTCCGGGGCACGATCTCGGCGTAGAGCGGTCCGACATAGCCGCCTTTAGGCACGTGCTCGAATGCGAACCCGTAGTCGGTGATCAGGCGCGTAAACACGTCCAGCCGGCCGGTGGTGCTCTTCGGGTTGGCCCTGGCCTCGAGCTCCTCGGGAAGCCGGAGGTGCTCCATCAACGGCGTCAGGTACACGCATCCTCTCTCCAACACGGTCGGACGTGTCAGGTCGAGCTCGGCCATGGCCAAGCCGTCCAGCTTGCGCCGAACCGTCGACTCCCGGCCGGGCAGGAAACTCGCTTGCAGCCGATAGGCAACCGATCCGAGCCGCAGCTGAATCTGCCGCGTTTCGATGGGTTCGACCGCGTGGATTCTCCCGGCCCGGATGAGCTTCTCGATGTCCTGGGACGGCAGCACGCCTTCCTGGACGGACGGAACGCTGCTCGCGAATTCCGGAAAGAGTTCGAATGCGTAGTCGCCCGCCACCGTGACAACCTCTGCCGCTCGGCCAGGAATAGCGCCCGCCGCCCCGCCGGCCGCCGGACTCTCCAGTCAACTGCCCCCGTGCTTCGGGCGCGCCCCGCCACGCTGCCCCCGGGCGGCTGTTGATCGTAGACCGAGATCGGCCTGCGGCGGCAGACCGCCATGAGATTTCCTAAGAAACTATGCCATGTGATAATTTCCGGAGATGGCCGCAGCGCCTTCCGATCGCGCCTGCCACACGGTCGTCCCGGACCCGGGCCGCGTCGTGACGAAGGCCGTACTGCGTGCGGCCGAGGAGCTCGGGATCACCGCGAGAGCACTCGCCCCCGTCATCGGTGTGAGCGAAGCGACCGTTTCCCGCATGAAGAACGACGTTTTCGCTCTTGCTCCGGACACCAAGCCGTTCGAGCTCGCGGTCCTGTTCGTGCGGCTGTTCCGATCGCTCGACGCCATCGTCGGGGGCGACCCGCAGGTCGCGCGCGCGTGGTTGAGCAACGCCAACGAGGCGCTCGACGGCCGCCCCATCGACAGAATCCGGACCATTACGGGGCTGTTGGATGCCATCGCCTACCTGGACGCCCGCCGCGCTCGCGTCTGAGTCGGAGCCCCGCGAGGGCCGAGGCTGGCGCTTCGTCGAGGCCCAGCATCGGGTCTCGACGCTGAAGCTGGTGGACACGCTGGAAGAGCAACGTGTCCTCGAGAGTCTCATCGAGATGACGAAGCCTGCCGTCCCCGAAGACTGCCGGCATCTCGACTACCTGCTCGCCACGCCGTTCCGCTACGATGCCATGCTCCGGACAGGATCCCGGTTTCGCCGCCCGGGACATGCCGGCGGCGTCTTCTACGCGTCCGAGGAATACCAGACCGCCGTCGCCGAGATCGTCTTCTACCGTCTGCTCTTCTTCGCAGAATCGCCGGGAACGCCGTGGCCGAAGGAAGCCGTCGAGTACACGGGGTTCAGCGTCGCACTGGCGGTCGATGGTGCGGTCGATCTGATGGTTCCGCCGTTCGCCGAGTACCGCGCGATCTGGATCCATCCGACCGCCTACGGGCCGTGCCAGGAGTTCGCGGACGCAGCAAGGCGTGCCCGAGTCACGCTGATACGGTACGAATCCGTCCGCGATCCGCACCACCGCGCCAATCTGGCTGTCCTCGCCTGCGGGGCGTTCTCCGAACCACACCCCATCGAGCGCCATACCTGGCGCATTCGGATCGGCCCAACCGGAGCGCAGGCGCTCTGCGAGTTCCCGAGACGCGAGGTCGAGTTCCCACCGGGAACCCTTACGGATCCCAGACTGGCTTCGCTCGCAAGGCGGAAATGACGAGATATCAGCGCGGCGGCACGGCGGCGGGAGGCGGCTGCGGCGCTGGCGGTGTCGGAGATGCGTAGATGTCGACGCCCTCCTCGTCCTCCTCGCTCGACGGCGCGACGCCGGCGTCGGCCATCACCCTTTCGAGGGCGGCGACGGTGACCGGGGACGGCTTGAAATTGCCGAACCGGTAGCCGCGGGCGATCGTCAGCGGCGTCCAGCCGTAGCGGTTCTCCTCGTTCCAGACCTCGATGTTCGCGCCGTTCGCGGCGAGGTACTCCACCACCCGCGGGAGGTTCTTGTAGGCGGCGCCGTGCATGGCCGTCTCGCCGTTGTCGTCGACCGCGTTGATGTCGTCCCCGAGCTCGAGGAGCAGCTCCACCACCTCGAGCACCTCTTCCTCGGTGCCGGCGTCCTCCCCCGGAGAGCGCGTGCCGAGGCCTGCCGCGGCCATCAGCGGCGTGCTGAACTCGTCGTTCTTCGCCAGCGGGTCGGCGCCGAGGTCTACCAGGGTCCGCATCAACTCGGCGTCGGCCACCAGGGCCGCCAGCATGAAAGGCGTCGATCCGACTTCATGGTGCCGCGTGACGTTCAGGTTGCGCCGCTCGGTCATCCGTGCGTTCAGATCCGCGCCGTGCTCGGCGAGCTTGTGCACGATATCGAGACTCGACAGCCGGCCGGAACCGTACGGCGCCGGATCGTTGTCGCCGACCCCCGGCTTGCGCACCCGCGGAATCAGGTGCACCGCGGTATACCCGGGGCCGGCGGCGTTAGGATCGGCGCCGGCGTCGAGCAGTGCGGCGGCGATGTCCCAGTGCGCGTTGGTGACCGCCACCATCAGCGGCGTGGTCCCGACGCGGAGCGGCGCGCCGGTGCGGTACGCCCGCTCCCGGCGGATCACCTCGTCGACCGTGCGGTTGACGTCCACGCCCGCGGCGAGCAACGTCTGCACGACTCCCAGGTGCCCCTCGCGGACGGCGAACAGGAACGGGGTGAATCCGGAATCGAGCGGCGTGCGAAAGTCGGCCCCGACTTCGACGAGCGTCTCCACCACGTCGGCGTGGCCCTCGGCCACGGCCCACATCAGAGCGGTCTGTCCCCGCACCGGCTCCTGCGCCACGAGATCGGCGCCGGCCGCCAGGAGGGCGCGGACGGCGCCCACCCGGCCGGTCCGCGCCGCCGTCACCGGGCAGCGTGGTGTTCGGATCGGCGCCGGCCGCCAGGAGCTGCTCGACCATCTCCGCGTTGGCGTTCTCGGCCGCCAGCGACAGCGGCGTCACGCCGTACCGATTCGCCGCGTGCACGTCGGCGCCGGCCCCCACGAGGCGTCCCACGAGCTCCGTGTCGTCGTAGTACGCGGCCCAGTGGAGCGCCGTCATGCCGTCCACCTGCCGCGCGTTGACGTCGATGGACGCCTGCAGCAGGTCGCCGACGGCCACGACGTCCTGCCGCTGCACCGCATCGGCCAGCAGCGCGTTGGCGCCCGCAGCCCCCAGCGGCGCCGCGAGCAGCGCTACGGCAAGCCAAGCCCCCGTACAGCGTATGCAGCGCATGACTGTCTCTCCCCGGCTCCTGTCGGTGTTCCTCGGTACTCCCCCGCTCCCGAGTGGGCATCGGGTCCGCGCCGTTTCTGCGGCGCAGACCCCTGGCGCCCCTCAGCCTGCCAGCGACAGCGGGTCGAGCAGCGTCTCGATTCGCCGCGTGCTGTCGGCGAACTTGTCCAGACGAACGCCGACCGCATCCAGAAGCCCCAGGTGCAGGTTCGCCATCGGCTCCGGCTCCGCGTACACCAGGTGCCGTCCGCCCTTCGACCGGCCCGCGCCGCCGCCGGCCACGACAATCGGCAGGTTGGTGTGGTCGTGCACGTTCGGGTTGCCCATCCCGCTGCCGTACAGGTACAGCGAGTGGTCCAGCAGCGAACCGTCCCCGTCCGGCACCTCGGCCAGCTTCTCCAGGAAGTAGCCGAACAGCGAGACGTGGTACTGGTTGATCTTCGCCAGCATCGCGAGCTTCGCAGGGTCGTTCCCGTGATGCGAGGTCGGGTGGTGCGGATCGGGCACGCCGATCTCGGTGTAGGTCCGGTTGCTCGCCTCGCGGGAGAGCTGGAACGTGACGACCCGGGTCACGTCGCCCTGCAGCGCCAGGAGCTGCAGGTCGAACATCAGCTTCGCGTGGTCGGCGTAGGCGGCCGGGACGCCGACCGGACGGTCGAGGTCCGGCAGCGGGTTGCCCATCGTCTCCGACTCGGCCCGCTGGATGCGGCGCTCCACCTCGCGCACCGTGTCGAGGTACTCGCTGACCTTGGTGCGGTCGGCGGCCCCGAGCTGCCCCTGCAGGCGCGCGATGTCGTCGCGCACCCAGTCGAGCAGGCTGGCCCGGCGCCCGAGCGCGGCGCGGCGTTGCTCTGCATTGCCCCCCTCGCCGAACAGCCGCTCGAACACGACGCGCGGATGCGCCTCGGACGGCAGCGGCGTGGTCGGCGAAGACCACGACAGGTTGTTCTGGTAGACGCAGGCGTAGCCGTTGTCGCACTGCCCCACCATGTCCATCAGGTCCATCGCCAGCTCGAGCGACGGCAGCCGCGTCTCCTGACCCATCTGCTGCGCGGCGATCTGGTCCACCGTCGTGCCCAGGTAGTAGTCGCTGCTCTCGGTCCACTTCGCGGTCGCCGCGCTCAGGAAGGCGGCGTTCGAGGTGGCGTGCGTGCCCGGGTAGGCATTGCGCAGCTCGAGGTTGGTCAGGACCGTGAGCTGATCCTGGACCGGGGCCAGCGGGCTCAGGCTCGGCGACAGCTTCGCCAGCGCGCCCGCCTCGCCCGGCGGGGTCCAGCTCGCGATGTGCGAGCCCATCGGGATGTAGACGAAGCCGAGCCGCCGCACCGGGGCGGCCGCTGTCTTGGCCAGGGCCGTCATCGACGGCACCATCGCATCGAGGAGCGGGAGTGCGACGGTCGCACCCATGCCCCGCAGGAACGTCCGCCGCGGCAAGGCCTTCTTCGAGATGATCATGATGCTTTCCTCATCTGGAACGGTGCGCTGTTGACGATCTCCAGCACGAGCGACGAGAACCGGAAGTCGTCCGCCTCCGCTTCGCGCACGATCCGGCGGACGGCGGGCCCGTCGTAGTACTCGACCCCCCTTCCGGTGGCGAACGTCAGCAGCTTCTCGGCAAGCGTGGTGATGAACAGATCCGGCCGGGCCAGCAGCGCTTTCTGCAGCTCGCCGACGCCGTCGAAGGCCGAGCCGTCGAACAGCGTCCCGGAGGCATCGATCGGCGCGCCGGCGTCGGCGATCCGCCAGCGCCCGACCGCGTCGTAGTTCTCGAACGCGAACCCGACCGGGTCCATCAATCGGTGGCAGCTCGCGCACGCTGGGTTGGCCCGGTGCCCGGCGAGCCGCTCGCGCATCGACTGCGCCCGCGCGCCGGTCCCCGTCTCCTCCAGCTCCGGCACGTTGGCCGGCGGCGGGGGCGGTGGCACGCCCAGCACGTTGTCCAGGATCCACTTGCCGCGGATCACGGGCGACGTGCGGGTGGCGTAGGACGTGACCAGCAGGATGCTCCCCTGGCGCAGCAGGCCGCCCCGCGGGGCGTGGTCCTCGTCGCCGTCGAACTCGACGCGGCGGAACCGGCTGCCGTAGACGTGCGGGATCCCGTAGTGCTTCGCCAGGCGCTCACGCAGCAGGTCGAGCACGCTGTGGTCCTCGCGCATGACGCTGTCGACGAGCATCTCCGTCTCCTGCCGGAAGGCCTGCCGGAGGTTGTCGTCGAAGTCCGGGAAAACACGCATGTCCGGCCGGATCGCGTCGAGGTTGCGCAGGTGCAGCCATTGCCCGGCAAAGTTCGTGACCAGGTTGCGCGAGCGCGGATCGGCCAGCATCCGCCGCACCTGCCGTTCCAGCACCTCCGGGTCCCTGAGCATGCGCCGCTCGGCCAAGTCGAGCAGCTCATCGTCCGGGATGCTGCTCCAGAGGAAGAACGACAACCGCGACGCCAGCTCCAGGTCGTCCAGCCGATAGGCCTCGCCCGCCTCGACACCGTTCGGATCCTGCTCGATGCGGAAGAGGAACTCGGGGCTGACCAGCACGGCGGCCAGCGCCATCTCCACCCCCGCCTCGAACCCGTCGGCGGCGCGCGCCGCGCGGTAGAGCTCGAACGGCCCCTGCAGATCGGCGTCCGTCACCGGCCGGCGGTACGCCCGGCGCATCAACTTCTGCAGGATCCGCGTCGCGCAGGCGTCGTCCTCATCCGGAGTGGCCGGCCGGCAGACGAATACCTGCTCCCGGCTCGGCGTGCCGCCCGGCCCGGTCGCGTCGTACGGACCCGTGATCGACACCTCGTAGACGGCCGGCTGAAGGCGCGGGTGGCGGTAGTAGTTGAAGTGCGCCTCGTAGGGCTGCCGCGCTGTCTCCTTGAGCAGCGACGGGAGCTTCGGGAACGTGACCCCCAACGCGTGCGGTCCGGCGGTCACCGGCATCCGGACCTTCAGGTGCGCGTCAACGTTGTCGTGGGATGGCTGATAGATCAGCGCCACGTCCTCCCGGTACGCCGGCCGCTCCACCGTGAAGAGTTCCACGCGCTCGCCGTCCAGCAGCAGCTCCACCTGGTGAGACTCGCTCAGCCCCTCGACGTGCTCGTTGCGGTCGCGCGCCAGGCGCACCGACACTTCGTAGTGGCCGTCGACGGGGAACGTGTGCTCGACGAGGACGCCGCCGCGCGTGCCGACCGGCAGACCTGCGATGTGCTTCTCCTGCGTCAGGTCCGGACGAATGCGGACCGTGGTCCCGCCCGGCGCCCGCCCGACCCGCCCGACCGCGAGCTGGGCAATCTTCTCGGCCGCCGAGACGTAGCGCTCGAGCAGCGTCGGCGACAGATCGCCGACCGTGATGTTGTCGAAGCCGTAGCTCGATGAATCGCCCGGCAGCAGGTCGGTGACGTCCACCTCCAGCGCCAGCAGATCATGGACGGCGTTGTGGTATTCGGTTCGGTTGAGACGCCGGAAGGTATCGGTGCGCCCCGGGTCCGGATGCGCCTCGGCCAAGCCGTCGAGCGCGCTCTCCAGCGAGGTGAGCGCGGCCTTGTAGGCAGCCTCGTCCGGCCGGCGGCCGCCCGCCGGCGGCATCTGCCGCGCGCGCAGCTTGCGGGCGACCTTCTCCCAGGCCTCCCAGTTGTCGCCGAGCGCCTGCGTGTTGATGGTTTCGAGCGCGAGCCCGGCCGTCCGGGTCCGGTCGTTGTGGCACGACAGGCAGTAGCGGTTGACCAGGCTGTGGTAGGACGCATCGGCCGCCACCGCCGCGGCGGCGGGCTCCTGCGCCTCGACGGGAGCGGCCAGGCTCCCGGCGCCCAACACCCCGGCCACGATCACGCCGACGATGCCGATTCGCCGAGGATTCAGCATGTTCTTCTCCTGCGCCGGGATTCCGCGGACCAACGGCCCGATTGGTCGTATTCTAGGAGTCTGTGCGGCAGAACGCAACGAAGTGCCTTCTGCCGCCCACACAACTGGGGCGGTGGGGCTGGGGCCGAACACGGAGCCTTGCGACGGGTTGGCGGCGCCACTATCGGTTCTATTGCGGCAGGACCCACCGCAGGAGCCCGACCACTGCCCCGATGATGCCGAACGACATCAGCATCATCATCCGCATCGTGTTCGCCTGTGATTGCGCGACGGTCAACCGAACCTCGTCGATCACGTCCTTGAGCCGACCATTGGAGGCCTTGAGCTCGTCGATCCCGGCCTGCACGGCGACCACGTCCGCTCTCACGGCGACCACATCCGCTCTCGTCGCGAGGTTCACCGTTGCATCGACGAGAGTACGCGTGATGGCTACCGCTTGTGCGCTCGTCAAACCTCCGGCCTGCAGATGGTCGACCGCCTGTTGCGTATCGAATGGCGGTGATGTGTCGGGAACTCGCATCATGATCCATCCTCCGGGCGGATGCACCGCCCATGATCGTGCTTCCCGACCTCTCGATGCAAGATCCCGGCCCAGGCACAGTCGGCCGGCGACTCGCAGCGGTCGAACACCATCGCAGCCCACCGCATGACACAGTCTCCTCAGCCTGGCCGCGGGAGTCTCGCTGCCGCATCCGCAGCCGCCCCGCAACCACGGTTGACGGAACCTCGGCTCGCGGCGTAGTCCTTTCCGGCGAAGTCGCACTAGCGGCGGGCGGGCTGACGGTCCCGCGCCGGGGCGCTACCGGGAACGCAACGGCCGGAAGAACGTCCGCAGGTCCTCGACGAGCAGCTCGGGCTCCTCGATGGCCGGGAAATGGCCACCGGTGTCGTAGACGGTCCAGTGCGTGACGTTCTCCGCCGGCTCGCTCAGGATTGACCGCGGCGGGTGCGCGCGCAACGGGATGCCGACGAACTCGGCGAATCCCTGCGGAACCTGCACCGGACCCACGGCCCCTCTGCGCTGCCGCGAGCTGCCCAGCCCGTTCGCGTGGTAGTAGCGGACGCTGGTCCCGATGGTGCGCGTGTGCCAGTAGATGGAGATGAGCGTGAGGATCTGGTCCTTGCTGAAGCGCGTCTCCACGTCGCCGTCGCAGTCGCTCCAGGAGCGCAGCTTCTCCGTGATCCAGGCGGCCAGACCGACCGGGGAGTCGGTGAGCCCGAACGCGAGGGTCTGCGGCTTGGTGCCCTGGATGCGCTGGTAGCCGGTCTCGTCGATGGACCAGAGGTTCGCGCGAGCCAGATAGTCGCGCTCCTCGTCGGTCTCCGGCTCCCGCTGCAGGCGCGGCGGCGCGCCCGGCGTGTGGACGCCCACCAACCGGTCCGGGTAGCTGGCGCCGAGCACCCGCGTGATCCCTGCGCCCCAGTCGCTGCCGTAGGCGCCGAAGCGCTCGTAGCCGAGCCGTTCCATCAGGGCAACCCAGAGCTCGGCGGTGCGCACGACATCGGTCCCCTCGGCCGGCTCGCCGGAGAAGCCGAAGCCCGGGATCGACGGCACCACGACATCGAACGCATCCGTCGCGTCGCCGCCGTGGGACGCCGGGTCGGCCAGCGCCATCACCGACGGGAGCATCTCCCAGACCGTGCCGGGCCAGCCGTGCGACATGACCAGCGCGAGCGGGGCCGGGCCGCGTCCGCGCTGGTGGACGAAGTGAACGGGCTGTCCCTCGATGGTGGTCGTGTAGTGATCAAACGCGTTCAGCGCGGCCTCGTGCGCGCGCCAGTCGTACTCGTCCCGCCAGTAGGCGATCAGCTCCTCCAGGTAGGCCCTGTCCGTCCCGTAGGACCAGGGCTCGCCCGGCGAGTCCGGCGGCCAGCGGGGCGATTGCAGGCGGCGGCTCAGGTCCTCGAGCTCGGCGGCGGCGACCTGCACCTCGAACGGATCGACACCGGCCGGCGGGGCCTGCTGCACGACACCGGCCGTCCCGGCGCCGCCCGCCGCGCGCGCCGCCGCGGGCCCGAACGGGTTTCCGCCCGGCGGCGCACCGGCTGTGGACATGCCAACCGCGCCCATCAACTTCAGGAGCATTCTCCGATCCAGTTGCCGCTGCGATTTCGACATCGATGCAACTCCCAGGAATCCGTGGTGAACCCGCTACGCGCCGACTCCTGGGAGCGCCTGCCGGGAGTCGGCGCCGCAGAAACGGTGCAGACTCCCAGCCAGGACTGGCTGGCGGCACGCGCAGCCGCAAGGCGACGGTCTCCGGGCTAGACATCGGTCAGGCGGCCGAGCGGGCCCGTGCTGTCGCCGAACGTCTCGACCGGCAGCCCCAGCTTCTCCAGCACCGTGACCCACAGGTTCGCCAGCGGCGTGCCCTGCGGGTAGCGCACGTAGCGCCCGCCCTTTATGCCGGCCTTCGTCCCGCCCACCAGCGCGATCGGCAGGTCGTCGTAGAAGTGCGTGTTGCTGTCGCTGATGCCGGTCCCGTAGAGCATCAGCG
>JAGWAH010000009.1:20108-45638 GCA_021296515.1 Acidobacteriota bacterium
GCTGCGCGGCGAGCTTCTCCACCAGGTAGGCGAACTGCCGGAAGTGGTGCTCGTTGATCTTGTGCAGCCGCGCCAGCTTCGCCGGCTCGTCCTGGTGGTGCGAGAGCGGATGGTGCGAATCGGGTACGCCCACCTCGGGATACGCCCGGCCGCTTATCTCGCGCGCCAGCATGAACGTGCTGATGCGCGTCAGATCGGTCTGCCAGGCCAGCGCCAGCAGGTCCATCATCAGCCGCGCGTGCTCGGCGTAGTCGCTCGGCACCCCGACCGGCTGATCGACCACCGGCAACTCGCGCGCGCTCTGCTGCTCGGCCATCTGGATGCGCCGCTCGATGTCGCGCAACGCGTCGAGGTACTCGTCCAGCTTGCCCCGGTCGCTCCCGCCGATGACCAGCTCCAGGTCGCTCAGCGCCTCGTTGACGCTGTCCAGGATGCTCCGATCCCGCCGCATGCGGGCGAGTCGCGCTTCGCGATCAGTACTGCCGCTCGTGCCGAACAGCATCTCGAACACGGCGCGCGGATCGTTCTCCGTCGGCAGCGGCGTCGTCGGCGTGCGCCAGGAGATGGTGTTGGTGTACGCGCAGGAGGCGCCGCCGCAGGTCCCCAGCATCGAGTTCGGCTCGATTCCCAGCTCCAGCGACGTGATCTGCGTCTCCTTGGAGAGCTCCCGCGCCGCGATCTGGTCCATCGTGGTCTCGGCGTAGACGTCGGCGCCGTTGGTGTGCCGGAACGGCACGCAGGTCAGGAACGTCCCGGCCGCCCGCGCGTGCGCCCCGCCGCCCTTGACCAGGTTCGCCGCCTCGTCGTTCAGACCGCCGCACATCAGGATCCGATCCGCGAAGCTCTTGGCCGACTGCAGCGTCGGCGGCAGATCGTCGGCGCCGAGCGGCCCCTCGGCCCTCGGCGACCAGTACGGCATCGACATCCCGTTGGGCACGTAGAAGATGCCGAATCGCCGCACCGGCGCAGCGGCGGTCCGGCTGGTCGCGGTCAGCGCCGGGACCATGCAGTCGAGCAGCGGCAGCGCCACCGTGGCGCCGAGCCCGCGCAGCACCGTCCGGCGCGGCAGATGCATCTTGCTGATGAACATGCCTTCTCTCCCCTTGATGCGAACTCCGCGACGTTTCCCTTCGCACGCGCCATCGCGGGGCGTGCGCATCCTCCCGCTCCGCCGCCCTACTGCTGCCCGGCCTCTGCGGCCGGCGCGCCGTCGCCGGTGTCCCGTATCCGCTGCATCCGGAACGGATCGCTCGACACGACCTGCTGCACGAGCGACGACCAGCGATAGCCGTCGTCCTCGAGTGCGCGCACCATTCGGCGGATCGCCGGCGCGTCGTAGTACATGACGCCGCGCCCGAGCGCGTAGGTCAACAACTTCTCCGTCACGGTCCTGACGAACTCGCCGTCTCCCTCGCGCAGCAGCGCCTCGCGGAATGCGCGCGGGCTGTCGACGGCCGCCCCCGACAGCTCGATGTTGGCGTCGATGTCGGCCCCGCCGTCCTTGTCGCGCCAGCGCCCGATCGCGTCGAAGTTCTCGAGCGCGAAACCGAGCGGGTCCATCCGGCGATGGCAATTGGCGCAGACCGGGTTCCTCCGGTGCGCCTCCATCCGCTCGCGCAGCGACGTGGGCTGCGCCGCGTCGCTCTCCTCGAGCGGCGGGACGTTGGCCGGCGCCGGGGGCGGCGGCGCGCCAAGCAGCGCCTCCAGAACCCACTTTCCGCGCAGGACCACCGAGGTCCGGTTGGCGTACGAAGTGACCGTCAGCAGGCTCGCGTGACCCAACAACCCGTGCCGGCGGTCGTCGCTCCACGCCACGCGCCGGAAGTGGCTGCCGTAGATGTCCTCCACCCCGTAGTGCCGGGCCAACTGCTCGTTCAGGAACGTGTAGTCCGCCTCGAGCAGCTCCGTGATCGGCCGGTCCCCGCGCACCTGGCTCTCGAAGAAGAGCTCCGTCTCGCGCACCATGGCCGCGCGCAGCGTGTCGTCGAACGCCGCGAACAACCGGCCGTCCGGCTCGTGCGACCCGATGTCGCGCATCTGCAGCCACTGGCCGACGAAGTCGTCCATGAAGCGGATGGCGCGCCGATCGGACAGCATCCGCCGCACCTGGGCCGACAGCATCGCCGGATCGCTCAGCCGGCCGCTCGCCCCGAGATCGATGAGCTCGTCGTCGGGCAGGCTCCGCCAGAGGAAGAACGACAGCCGCGACGCCAGCTCGAGGTCGCTCAGCGGGTGGACCTCGCCGGGCCGCGCGTCCACCGGCCGGGCCTCGACCCGGAGCAGGAACTGCGGCATCGCGAGCAGCGTCTCCAGCCCGCGCTCGACACCCGCCTCGAAGTCGCGCTCGGCGCGGCCCTCGCGGTACGCCTCGAGCAGCGCCTCGACCTCCGACCCGGCGACCGGCCGGCGATACGCCCGGCGGGCCAGCGACCCGAGGATCTCCCGGGCGCACGCCTCCTCGGCGGCCGGCGTCGCGCCGGCGGGGCGGCAGACGAAGATCTTCCGGCGGCTGGCCGTCTCCGCCGGCACCGAACCGTCGAACGGACCGGCGATGTAGAGCATGCCGATGGCCGGCAGGTCGGTGACGGCGACCGGGCTCGGGGCCGCGTCGGTGAAGGCGACCGAGACGAGCCGGGTGCCCGCCGCGAGGGGCAGGCGGAAGGTCATCCCGCCGTCGGCGGTCATGCGGTACTCGTGCAGCCGCTGCCCCGCGACGTCGTCCTCGCGCGGCGCGATCAGCGAGCCGGGATCCGGCCCGGGATACTCGCCGCCGACCTCGTAGCGCTGGACGAGCGCCCGGTCCACACGCACCTCGATCTGATGCGCCCGCTCGCCGATCCCCTCAATGACCTGGCTCGTGCCGTTGCGCTTCATCCGGATCGTGAAGACGTACTCGCCGTCGAGCGGAAAGTGATGGCGCACGGCGAGGCCGCCGTGGCTGGCGAACGGCATCCGCTCGTCGAGACGGACGTCGCGGCGCTCGAACCCCGTGCGATAGACCTGCATGACCGGCAGGTTGTCGGGGCTGCCAATCGCCGCACGGCTGATCTTCGTCGCCGCCGCGATGTAGCGGGCCATCAGCGCGGGCGTGATGGACAGCACCTCGGCGTTGTTGTCGAAGCCGAAGCCGGCCATGTCGCTCGGCAGCAGCGCCTCGCCGTCGATCTCCAGCCCGAGGAGATCCTCGATGGCGTTGACGTACTCCACGCGGTTGAGCCGGCGAGCGACCACCTGTCCCGGGTTGGGATCGGCGGCGGCCACGCGGTCGAGCGCGGTCTCGAGCGCCGTCGCAAAGGCGTCGATGGCCTCCGGCTCGGGCCGCGGCCGTCCCTCGGGCGGCATCTGTCCCGCCCGCAGCTTCCGCACCACCTTCTCGAGCACGTCGGCGTTACCGGCGACGTCGCCGACGTCCAGCCGGTCGAGCATGAGGCCGGCCGTCTGCAGCCGCTCGTTGTGGCAGGTGATGCAGTAGCGGTCGAAGATCGCCCGCGAGAGGGGCTCGCGCGGAACCGCCGCCTGCCCTGCGGGGGCGCCGGCGGCCGCGCCTGTCCCGGCCCCGGCCGCCTCTACGGGTGCGGCGCTCGGGAGCGCACCCGCAATCATCACGATCCCGACGAGTCCCACGGCGCCCAACAGCCTCGGCATGAACATGGTCGTCCGCCTCGTGGTCCGCGATCCGAAAGCCCGTTGTGGATGAGTTCGGAACCGCAGTATAGCCCGGAAATCGTGCCTTGCGGCTAACTGCGGGCGACCGGCGGGCTGCCGGCAGGCCGGCGTCGTCTCCAGCGGCACCATTCCGCCGCGCAGACTCCCGGCTCGTGAATCCGATGGACGACATACGCAGGCCTGCGTATAGTGGGCCGTGACGGTTGGACCGTCGTCGACACACGGCGCGCGCGGAGCCCGGGGCTTCACCACGAACTGCGATGGAGACAGGACGATGAGCGCCAGCATGCATCGAACGGCGGGTCTGTTGGTCCTCGCGGCGGCGCTGGGGGTTGCGGCCCCCTCCGAAGCGCAGGAAACGCGCGTGGTGGAGGCCGCGGCCGCGCAGGACCGCGACGCGGTCCGCACGCTGATCGAACGGAACGCCGACATCGATGCGCCGTGGGCGGACGGGTCCACGGCGCTGCTCTGGGCGGCGCACTGGAACGACCTCGACATGGCGGACCTGCTGCTGGCCGCCGGCGCCGACGTGAACGCGGCCGACGATCACGGCGTGACGCCCCTCGAGCGGGCCGCGGAGAACACGAGCCTCGCCATGGTCGAGAAGCTGCTGGCCGCGGGCGCCGACGTGAACGCGGCGCGGGCCAGCGGGCTGACGCCGTTGATGGTGGCCGCACGGACCGGCGACTTGCCGGTCGTCAACCTGCTGCTCGCGCACGGTGCGGAGGTGAACGCGCGCACGGTCGCGACACGGGGCACGGCGCTGATGTGGGCGGTCGGAGGATCGCATCCGGATGTCGCACGCACCCTGCTCAACGGCGGCGCCGAGCCCGGAACGTCGACGGCGGACGGCTTCACGCCGCTCCTGTTCGCGGCGGCCAACGGCGACGTGCCCATGGCCGAAGCGCTGATCGCGGCAGGCGTCGACGTCAACGACACCGGCGCGGACGGCACCCACGTCCTGCCCTACGCCATCGCCAGCGGCCAAAGCGAGTTCGCGCGCTTCCTGCTGCGGCGGGGCGCCGATCCGAACGGCGCGATGGGCGGCATCCACGCGCTGCACGTGGCGGCCGGCAACGTCGGCACGTGGCTGGGCGACTGGTCGCGACGGCACGGCTACGGCGGGCGGTTCCGCGGGCGCAACCTGCCGCCGGACCGGCGGCTGGCCCTGGTGCAGGCGCTCCTCGAGCGCGGTGCCGAGGTGGACGCGCGGGTTACGACGTCGGCGATGTTCATGAGCTACATCGGCCACCCGACCAAGGGCGCGTTCGAGGGCTTCTCCACCGGCACCGGGGACCTGCGCGGAGCGACCCCGCTGTGGGTGGCGGCCTACGCCGCCAACGGCGCCGGCGGCGGCGGCGCTCTCGAGATCATGCGGACGCTGCTGGCCGCGGGCGCGGACCAGCACCTGACCACCGACGACGGCACCACGCCGTTCATGGTGGCGGCGGGCCTCGGCCGCGCGACCTACACGCCTCGCGAGCCGCGCGGGGTCCGCTCGGAGAGCGCCGAGGCCGCGGTTCGGATCCTGCTGGAGGCGGGCGCCGACATCAACGCCGCCAACGAGGCCGACTTCACCGCTCTCCACGGCGCGGCGTACCGCGGGCTGAACGAGGTGATCGAGTACCTGGTGGCCGAGGGCGCCGATATCGACGCGCGCGACTTCCGGGGGCGCACGCCGTACCGCATCGCCGAAGGGACCAAGCAGTCCTTCCAGTTCCAGAGCTGGCCGGAGAGCGCGGCGCTGCTGGAGCGGCTCGGCGCCAACACGCGGCTCGGCATACCCGGCACCGTGCAGGAGAAGATCCGCGACGTCCCCGCGGCTGCGAACGACCAGTTCTGATTCGGAGCACGGGAATCGCGGTCTTCAGAAGTTTATCACCAGCGCCGTCCTGAAGATCGCGTCGAGCCTCGTCTTGTTCAGACGCCGAACGGACGGGCGCCGGACGGCTCCCCGCGCTCGACAGCCCGCGGCCACGCCGATTGGTTTGCTCTCAGAGGCTCCAGCCTTCGCGGTACTCCTCGTCGAGGAACGCGTTCGCCTCCGGCACGTTCGAGACACGCATCCGCTCGGCGTCCCACTCGACGGCGGCGCCGCTGCGAACGGCGAGGTTGCCGAGCAGCACGACCTCGGTCAGCGGACCGGCATGCGTGTCGAAGCTGGACCCGGCTGCGCCGCGGCCCTTGCAGGCGTCGATCCACTCGCGGTAGACGCCCGGCGAGCGCGGGTACTTCTTCGGCGGCGGGCTGGCCATCACGTCCTCGTGCAACGCGGTGGGAAACACACGCGGCTCGCGGCCGTACATGTCGGCGCCGATCACGCCGCCGTCCCCGACGAAGAGCTGCCCGCTGGCCCCGCCCGGCAACCGTTCTCCCGTGGCCAACTGGGCCGGGCGGGACGGGGCGAGGCTTCCGTCGCGCCAGACGCACCGGATCGGCGGGCGCACGCCGCGCGCCGGAAACTCGTAGACGATGCGCGACGCGGCGGGCGCGGTCTCGGCGAAGAGCGGCGTCGTCTCGGCCTCGATGCGGGTGGGCTGGCCGAGCTCCAGCGCCCAGAACGCCGCGTCCATCGCGTGGCAGGCGATGTCGCCCAACGCCCCGGTCCCGTAGTCCCACCAGCCGCGCCAGCGGAACGGGTGGTACGCCGGATGGTACGGCCGGTAAGGCGCCGGACCCAGGAAGAGATCCCAGTCGAGACCGGGCGGCGCGTGGTGCGCCTCGGTCGGCCGCTCGATCGCCTGCGGCCAGATCGGCCGGTTGGTCCAGTAGTGCACCTCGCGCACCGTGCCGATGACGCCCGCCTCCAGCCACTCGCGGATCTGCCGCGTCCCCTCCCCGGCGTGACCCTGGTTGCCCATCTGCGTCGCCACGCCCGACTCGCGGGCGGCCGCGGCCAGCGCGCGGGCCTCGGCCACCGTGCGCGTCAGCGGCTTCTCGCAGTAGACGTGCTTGCCGCGCCGCAGCGCCTCCATCGCGATGACGGCGTGCGTGTGGTCGGGAGTCGCGATGACCACGGCGTCGAGGTCCGGCTCGCGGTCGAGCATCTGCCGGTAGTCCGCGTAGACGCGGGCGTCCGGAAACTCGCGCAACGTGCGCGCGGCGAATCCCAGGTCGGCGTCGCACAGCGCCGCGATGTTCTCGCTGCTGCAGCCCCGGACGTCGGCCCGTCCCCGGCCGCCCACGCCGATGCCGGCAATGTTGAGCGTGTCGCTCGGCGCCTGCATGCCGGACCCGCCCAGCACGTGACGCGGCACGATCATCAACGAGGCGGCCGTAGCCGAGGCCGCCGTCACGAACCGACGACGCGAGATCTGCTTGCCCACTTCGTTCCTCCCCTGACGACGCCCGCGCGGCCGGCATGAATTCACGAAGGACGAATCGGTTTCGAATGATAATGAATCCACTCGTCTCCATTGCGAAGGAGCCCCTCATGATGCGCGCACCCCGGCGTCGATGCCTGTCGGCCGTCCTTCTGATCGTCCTCGCGGGGGCCCTTGGCGTGGCCGCCCAGGAGCGCGGCGTCGAGCCCGTCACGGACGCCATGCTCCAGGACCCCGACCCGGCCGACTGGCTGAACTGGCGGCGGACCCTGGACGGCTGGGGCTACAGCCCGCTGGATCAGATCGACCGCGAGAACGTCCACCGCCTGCAGCTTGTCTGGGGCTGGCAGATGAACACCGGCGCCAACCAGCCCACCCCGCTGGTGCACGAAGGAGTGATGTACCTCGCCAATCCCGGCAACGTGGTCCAGGCGCTCGACGCGGTGACCGGGGACCGCCTCTGGGAGTACCGGCGCGATCTGGAGACCATGGTCGAGTCGGTGCTCGCGCCGCGAAGCCGCTCGATCGCCATTTATGGCGACAAGGTCTACCTGAACACGGCGGACGCCCACATCGTCGCGCTCGACCGCGGCACCGGCGAGGTGGCGTGGGACCGCGAGGTCGCCGACAACGCGCTCGGCTACCGCTACACGAGCGGGCCGATCGTGGCCAACGGCCGCGTCGTGGCCGGCATGACCGGGTGCGAGCGCTTCAAGGAGGACGTCTGCTTCATCTCCGCCCACGACGCCGATACCGGGGAGGAGCTGTGGCGGACCTCCACCATCGCGCGTCCCGGCGACCCGGGCGGCGACTCGTGGGGCGACCTGCCGCTGCTGTACCGCGCGGGGGCCGACTCGTGGATTCCGGGCAGCTACGATCCCGAGACCAACCTGACCTTCTGGTCGACGTCACAGGCCAAGCCGTGGGCCAGCGTGACCCGCGGGACCGACGGCGACGCGCTGTACAGCAACAGCGTGCTGGCCCTCGACGCGGATACCGGCGAGTTGTCCTGGTACTACCAGTTCACCCCGGGCGAGACCCACGACCTCGACGACGTGTTCGAGAGCGTGCTCATCGATCACCGCGGGCGCCGCTCCCTCTTCAAGATGGGCAAGCTCGGCATCCTCTGGGAGCTCGACCGGGACACGGGGCGTTTCCTCGCGGCCCACGACCTCGGGTACCAGGACGTGCTGAACATCGACCACCGCACGGGGAGGGTGACCTACAAGCCCGAGATGATTCCGGAGGCCGGGGTCGAGATCGCGTTCTGCCCCGACTTCGGCGGCATCCGCAACTGGCGGGCGTCGGCCTACCATCCGGAGACCCGGGCGCTCTACATCCCGATTCACCCGACCTGCGTGAGCGGCGTGTTCACCGAGATCGAACGGATTCCGGGCGCGCGCTACTACGCCAATACCGGCTGGCTCTCGCGCGGCAGCACGGTGCACCCGGACAGCGAGCCCTATCGCGGCCACCTGATCGCGATGGACATAGACAGCGGGGACATCCTGTGGCGTCACTCGATGCCGACGCGCCCCGGCGCGGCCGCGTTGACGACCGGCGGCGGCCTGGTGGTGAGCGCCGACACCGACCGCAACCTGTTCGTCCACGACGTGGCGAGCGGCGACATGCTGTTCCACGTGCGCCTGCCGGGCTCGGCACAGGGGTTCCCGATCACCTACGCGGCGGGCGGCCGGCAGTACCTGGCGGTGCCCGTCGGGGGCGACCGGTCGAACGCGCTCTACGTGTTCGCGCTGCCGCCGGATCGACAGTGACTGCCGCCGGCGGCGGTGCAGGGTCCCACGGCCTGAGACGACCCCGCGCCTCACGCAGGGCGCGGGCCGCAGTCAGCGGGTCGGCGGCGGCTCCAGCCCGAGGCGGACGACCAGCTTCGCGAGCCCCTGCCGCGATACTCCGAGCTGCCGTGCGGCCAGGCTCCGCTTGCCGCCGGCGCGCACGAGCGCCTCGTCCACGAACCTCCTGTCGAAGGCGCGGCGCGCCTCGGCGAGCGTCGGGCGCTCTTCCTGCGACGCTCTGCGGATTGCGGCCGGCAGCAGGTCCGGCCCCACCTCGCCGTGCGGTGGGGCGGCGACGGCGAGTGCGGCCAGCACGTTCTGAAGCTCCCGCACGTTGCCGGGCCATTCGTGGGCGGCCAGCGCCGTCATGGTCTCGCGGGCGAGCCGGGCCCGGCCGCGGGTCTGCATCAGGGTGCGGTCCCAATAGTGCACGGCGAGCCTTGCCACGTCGCTGCCGCGGTCGCGAAGAGGCGGCACCTGCAGGTGCACGACATCGAGGCGGTACAGGAGATCGCGCCGGAACCGCCCCTCGGCCGGGTCCCCCGCGAGGGTGCGGTTGGTGGCCGCCACGACCCGCAGATCGAGTCGACGGGTCACGTTCTCGCCGACTTTCCGGATCTCGCCGTCCTGCAGCGTCCGCAGCAGCTTCGCCTGCGCGCGCGGCGACAGCTCCCCGACCTCATCCAGAAACACGGTCCCGCCCGACGAGGCCTCCAGCAGGCCGCGCCGCGACTGCACGGCTCCGGTGAAGGCCCCTTTGGCGTGCCCGAACAGCTCCGTCTCGATGAGATCGTCGCTGAAGGTCGCGCAGTTGACCGCGGCGAACGTCTCGTCCCGGCGCGGCCCCTCCTCGTGCAGGGCGCGCGCCACGAGCTCCTTGCCGGTACCGCTCTCTCCTTCGATCAGCACCGGAAACGGCGCCGCGGCGGCCCTCCTCACTTCGTCCCGCAGCGCGACCATCACCGCGCTGTCGCCCATCAGGCGTGCGACTCCGGTGAGAACTCCCGCCGTTCGCCGCACGTCGCGCCATGCCGTGTTCACTGCCACGGGACCGGATTGAAGCAAACGGCGCGCCATCCGTCCGAACCCCCGCGGCGTCGGCCCGCACGCGCCCCCCGGAGGCCACGGGATCGCAGTTTCCGCACTACAATCGGGTGGATGATTCGTCCGATCCTGCGCTACGGGGACGACGTGCTGCACCGGCCCGCGACCGACGTCGACGAGATCACCCCGCAGGTCGACAGCCTCATCGACGACATGATCGACACCATGTACGCCGCGTCCGGAGTCGGCCTGGCGGCGCCGCAGATCGGCGTGCCCCTGCGGGTCTTCGTCGCCGATCCGTCTTCCGGACACGAGTCCGGGGCGCTCGTCGTCATGGTGAACCCCACGTTCGTCGAACGCGACGGCCTGCAGCGAGAGGACGAGGGCTGCCTGAGCGTGCCCGGCTTCAACGCCGCCGTGCCGCGGCCTTCGCGCGCCGTGATGCGCGGCCTGGATCGCGACGGGGCATCGCGTGAAGTGGAGGCGACGGGAATCCTGGCGCGCGCCTTCGAGCACGAAATGGACCACCTGGACGGATCCCTGTTCCTGGATCGCCTCCGCGGCGTCCGCCGCGAGATGATGCTCCGCAAGCTCAACAAGCTGCGCCGCAGCGGCAAGTGGTGAACGTCGTCTTCTACGGTACGCCGGACTTCGCCGTACCCGCGCTGACCCGCCTGCTCGATTCCCCGCATCGCGTGGCCGCCGTCGTCACGCAGCCGGACCGCGCACGGGGACGTGGGCAACGGGTTTCGGAATCGCCGGTCAAGCGGACCGCAACGGCGCGGGGCGCGCGCGTCCTCCAACCGGAACGGCTCGGGGACGGCTCGTTCATCGAGACGCTGTCCGCGCTCGAACCGGACCTGGCCGTCGTCGCCGCCTACGGCAGGATGCTGCCCGACGCCGTGCTCGCGGCGCCCCGGCTGCGAACCATCAACATCCATCCCTCGCTGCTGCCGAAGTACCGCGGCGCCGCTCCGGTGCAACGGGCGATCATCGCCGGCGAGACCGAGACGGGGGTCACGATCATGCGGCTCGTGCGCGAGATGGACGCCGGCCCGACGTTCGCGCGGCGGACGCGCCCCATCGCGCCGGACGAGACCAGCGACGTCGTCGAGTCCGACCTCGCTCGCCTGGGCGCGGATCTCGTGCTGGAAGTCATCGGCGCACTCGAAGCCGGCACCGCCACCGAGCGCGAGCAGGACCACGCGGCGGCCACGCTCGCACCCCGGCTGTCGCGCGAGGACGGCAGAATCGACTGGCACGCCCCGGCAGAGGCAATCCACAACCGGGTGCGGGGTCTGCATCCCTGGCCGCACGCCTCCGCTGCGCTCGACGGCGCCCGGTATCTCATCCACCGGACCGCCGTCGCCGCATCCTCGGGACCGGACGGACCGGAGCCGGGAACCCTGGTGGAAGCGTCCGGCGACCGGCTGCTGGTCGCTACCGGTCACGGCGGCGCCCTCGCCATCCTGGAGATTCAGCCCGAAGGCCGGCGCCGGATCGGCACGCGGGCCTTTCTGGCGGGCCGCCGCTGGTCGCCCGGCCAGCGATTCGATACCGTTTCCGCGTGACCGCGCCGGCCCGGCGGGCAGCACACGACGTCCTGCGCGCCGTCCACACGGGACGCAGCGATCTGGCGACGGCTCTCGAGCGGTCGCGGCGGCGACTGGCGGACCCGCGCGACCGCGCGCTCGCGGGCGAGATCGCGATCGGCGTGCAACGCCGGCGGGCCGCGATCGATCATCTCCTCGCGCAGGCGGCGTCGCGGCCGCTGCCGGCAATCTCTCCGGTCGCGCTCGACCTGCTGCGGGCTGCCGCGTACCAGTTGCTGCACCTCGACCGCGTGCCCGCCCACGCCGTGGTCGCCGACGCCGTGGAACTGGCGCGCGAGTCCGGCGCGCGGCGCGCCGCCGGCTTCGTGAACGCCGTACTCAGAACCCTTGCCGACCGCCGGCGGCCGTTCACGCTGCCCCCGGCGCCGCGGGCCGACGCAACCGGCGCGGGCAACGGCCCGGCCAGGCGCGCGGCGCTCGACTACCTGGCCGTCACGCTCTCCCACCCGCGCTGGCTGGTAGAGCGCTGGCTCGACCGTCACGGCCTGCAGGCGGCCGAGGCGTGGGCGCAGTTCAACAACCGTCCCGCGCCGGTCACGCTGCGCGCGAACACCGCCCGGAACACCGTAGCGGAGCTGCGGGACGCCCTCGACGCCTGCGGCGTCCGCAGCGTCGAGACGAGGCTCGCGCCGCACGGACTCGTGGCGACGGAAGGCGACGCGCTGGCGTCGCCGGCAGCCGCCGCGGGACGCTTCGTGGTGCAGGAAGAAGCCTCGCAACTCGTCGTCGAGCTCGCCGGGCCGGCGCGGGGAGAGCGCGTCCTCGATCTCTGCGCGGCCCCGGGGGGCAAGACGGTCGGTCTCGCCGGGTGCGCCGGCCCCGCCGGCTTCGTCGTCGCTTCCGATCTCAGGCCCCGGCGGGTGGCGCTGCTTGCCGATCTGCTGGCGCGCGCCGGGTCGCCGCGCGTCGCGATCGTGCGGCTCGACGCCACGGCGCCCCTCCCCCTCCGACCGGTCTTCGACAGCGTGCTGGTCGACGCTCCCTGCTCGGGCCTCGGCACCCTGCGGCGCGACCCCGACGTTCGCTGGCGCCGGACCCCGGACGACCTCGCGGCGTTCGCCGCGACGCAATTCGAGATGCTGCGGCACGCCGCGGAGGCGGTGCGCCCGGGCGGACGTCTGATCTACGCCACGTGCTCGAGCGAGCCGGAGGAGAACGAGCAGGTCGTCGCCCGCTTCCTCGACCGCCACCCGGAATTCGTCCCCGCCGTACCGAACGCCGTTCCGGCCCTCGACCGGGTGCTGGACGGCAACGGACACCTGCGCACCCTGCCGTTTCGCCACGGAGTCGACGCGTTCTTCGCCGCCGCCCTCGCGCGCCGGCCAGCCTGACCTTGTCCGGCCGTCCGCACCTCCTCTAAACTGGAGGATCGGATGCGACTCCACGCACGCTTGTTGAAAGCCGGCAAGTTCATCGTGCTCACCGGAGCGCTCGGTGGGACGTTCGGCCTCTCGGCCTTCGCCGGCATGCAACTCGCGCTGAAGACGAGAGAGGTCTCGACGCCGGACCTGCGGGGCCTGTCGCCGCAGGAAGCCGATCGCGTGCTCGCCCAGGCGGGGCTGCGTACGCGCATCGAGCCGCTGCGGCGGATCCATCAGGCGATCGAGCCGGACCTCGTCGCCGAGCAGGATCCGTTCCCCGGAGTCACGACCCGGCGCCGGCGCAGCGTCAAGCTGTGGCTGAGCTCGGGTCCGAACCGAGGTCAGATTCCGGCGCTCATCGGGGAATCGGAGGCCGGGGCGCGACAGCGCCTGAGCGACAACGTCTTCTTGCTGGAAGGCGTTTCCGAAATTCGCTCGAACCGCTATCCGACCGATTCCGTCGTGGCGCAGGAACCGCCTCCCGCCGGCAACGGCGACGCCGTCTCGCTGCTGGTGAACCGTGGAGAACGCGGCCGGACCTACGTGATGCCCAACCTGATCGGCGTGACCGGAGACGGAGCCGCGGACATCCTGCGCGCACGAGGGTTTCGCGTGACGGTCGTCGGCGATCATCCGTACCCCGGGGTCGCGGCCGGCATCGTGCTCCGACAGGCGCCGGAACCGGGCCTGCAAATCGCCCAGAGCGACACGATCTCGCTCGAGGTGAGCCGTTGACGGCGGCCGCGAACGTTCGGATCGCCCCGTCGATTCTGGCCGCCGACTTCGCCGCACTCGGGGATGCGGTGCGCGCCGTGGAGCGCGGCGGCGCGGACCTGCTGCACGTCGACGTCATGGACGGCAGGTTCGTCCCGAGCATCAGCGTCGGCGTGCCGGTCGTGCAGGCGCTCGAGCGCACCGCGGCCGTGCCGCTCGACGTGCACCTCATGGTCGTCGAACCGGAACGGCACGTGGAAGCGTTCGTTGCGGCCGGAGCGGCGATGGTCTCCGTGCACCTGGAAGCATCGCCGCACGTGCATCGCACGCTCTCGACCATTCGCGCGCTGGGGGCGGCGGCGGGCGTCGCCGTGAATCCCGGCACCCCCGTCGGCGCGCTGGTCGCGGTGGCCGACGCCGTGGACTACGTCGTCGTGATGTCGGTCAATCCCGGCGCCGCGGGCCAAGCGTTCATCCCCGGCAGCACGTCGAGAGTGCGGGAGGTCCGCGAGCTGCTCGATCGGGCCGGGAATCGCGCCCCGATCGAGATCGATGGCGGCATAGGCCCGGCGAACGCCGAAGAGCTCGCAGGCGCCGGCGCGGAGATTCTGGTCGCCGCCTCGTCCATCTTTCGAACGGCCGACCCGGCCGGCGCCGTAGGGCAGCTCCGCGACCGGGCGCTCGCGGGCACGGCGGCGGCGGTGCAGAACACGTAGCGGACCGTGCCGACCAGCTCGTGTCAGATTCGTGTGCGCTACGCGGAAACCGACAAGATGGGAATCGCCTACTACGCGAACTACTTCGTCTGGTTCGAGGTGGCCCGTTGCGAGCTGTTGCGATCGCTCGGCGGCCGATACCGGGACCTGGAAGCGAACGGCGTGCTGCTCCCGGTGGTGGAGGCGCAGTGCAGCTACCGCGCCCCGGCCCGCTACGACGACGACCTCGACGTCGTCACCACCGGCTCCATGCGATCGCGGGCGCGCGTGGCCTTCCAGTACGAGGTCCGGCGGCACGCCGACCAGAGCCTGCTTGCGGTCGGGCACACGGTCCATGCCGCCACGGATCCGTCCGGCAGGCTGCGCCGCGTTCCTGCCGACCTGCAGGCGATACTGACATGAGAGCGCTCGTCACCGGCGCCGCCGGCTTCGTGGGTTCCCACTTGTCCGACCGGCTGCTCGAGCAGGGTCACGAGGTCGTCGGCATCGACTGCTTCACCGACTACTACCCGCGTGCGGTGAAGGAGACGAACGTGTCGTCACCGCGCTCGCGAGCGCGGTTCACGTTCGTGGAGTCCCGCATCCAGGACGCGTCCTGGCCGGTGCTGCTCGACGGCGTCACCCACGTGTTCCACCTCGCGGCGCAGGCCGGCGTCCGCAGCAGTTGGGGCTCGGATTTCTCCATCTATACCGGCTGCAACATCGAGGCTACCCAGGTGCTGCTGGAAGCGTGCCTCGAACGCCCGATCGAGCGGTTCGTGTACGCCTCCAGCTCCTCGGTGTACGGGGACGACGTCGCCATTCCCATGCGCGAGGACGCACGCCCCCAGCCGCTCTCGCCGTACGGCGTGACCAAGCTCGCCGCCGAGCACCTCTGCATGCTGTATCACGCGAACTGCGGCGTGCCGGCGGTAGCCTTGCGCTACTTCACGGTGTACGGGCCGAGGCAGCGGCCGGACATGGCGTTCCACCGCTTCCTGAGCGCCCTGCTCGCAGACCGGCCGATCAGCCTCTACGGCGACGGCGAGCAGACGCGCGACTTCACCTTCGTGGAGGACGCCGTCGCCGCCACCGTCGCGGCCGGCGCACGAGGCGTCCCCGGTTCCGTCTACAACGTCGGCGGCGGCTCGCGCGTCTCGATGAACCAGGTCATCGACGTCATGGCGCGCTGCACCGGGCGCACCCCCGACGTGCGGCGCAGCGCGCCGCAAAGGGGTGACATGCGCGACACCTTCGCCGATACCGCCCGCGCCCGCGTCGATCTCGAATTCGTCCCCCGGGTGACCCTCGAAAACGGCATTCACGCGGAGTACCAATGGCTCGCTACGTCTCTTCCCGTCACCCCCTGAGCCGGTTCGGCCGCCGGGTCGGTTGCGGACTGCCGGCCGCCTGCCTCCTCCTGGCCGGCGCCGTCGCGCTGAGCGCCTGCGGGAGCCGCCAGGCGGATCTTCCTCCGCTGACCGAGGCCGACGCCGACGGGATCCTCTTCGAGCGCGGAAGCCAGGCGCTGGAAGAGGGCTCCTGGTCCACGGCCCGCGAGTACTTCGTGCAGATTCGCGACAACTATCCGCAGAGTCCGCTGCGCGCCAGGTCGCGGCTCGGCATCGTCGAATCGTATGAAGGAGAGGGCACGGACCTCGCCTACGTCTCGGCGCTGAGCGAGCTGCGAGAGTTTCTGCGCCTCTACCCGCCGACCCACGAGCTGGCGCCCGAGGCCCAGTTCAAGGTGGGCATGGTCTATTTCAACCAGATGCGGAGGCCGGAGCGGGACCAGTCCGAGACCCGCTCGGCGGTCACGGAGTTCGAGACATTCATCGAGCTGTACGCCGAGTTCGCCGATCCGCAGCTCCTGGCGGAAGCACGGGAGCGGCTGCGGGAGGCGCGCGATCGTCTCAGCGATTCGAACTACCTGGTGGGCCGCTTCTACTACCGGCTCCGCTACTATCCCGGCGCCATCGATCGGTTCCGCGAGATCCTCGACGAGGATCCCGGCTACACCCGCCGGGATGCCGTCTATTTCCATCTGGCCGACGCGCTGGCAATAGTGGGTCGCGGCCCCGAGGCGCTCCCGCTCTTCGAACGCCTGGTTACCGAGTTTCCGGCGACGGAGTTTCTCGTGGACGCGAACCTGCGGATCGAGGAGCTCAAGGTGTCGATGGATCTCGACGGTCCGTAGCGACTCAACCGGCCTTGGCGCGCTTCTTCCCCATGGCCTCGGGACCGCGATCCGCGGCTTCGAAAGGGGCGGCCCGCGAATGCACCAGGATCCCGCCGAACCGGCGGTAGTAATCCATCGCCGACCACAGCGACGCGATCAGCACGAGCCAGAGCGCCACTTGGCCCAGCGCCCAGAAGAGCCAGACCTGGTTCCCGAGTATCAGGAGCAGGATCGCCACCACCTGCGTCACCATCTTGACCTTCCCGAGGGAGGACGCCGGGATCGTGACGCCGCGCGCGTAGGTCAGGCTGCGGAACACCGTGATGGCGAGCTCGCGGCCCAGGATGACGGCCACCATCCAGGCCGACGCCATGCCCATCTGCACCAGCGACACCAGCGCCGCCGTAATCAGCAGCTTGTCGGCGAGCGGGTCCATGAGTTGCCCGAGCTGTGTCACCTGCCGGCGGCGGCGGGCGAGGTAGCCGTCCAGCCAGTCCGTCAACGCCGCGATCCCGAAGATGGCGGCGCCGAGGACCTCCCGCGGCACGCCGAAGACGAGTTCGGCCTCGAAGCGCGTCAGCAACACCACGACGAGCAGCGGAACCAGGAAGATGCGGGCCAACGTAAGCGCGTTCGGCAGGTTCATGGATGCTCTACCGCTTGACCCGGCCGTCATTGTACTCCGCCCGGCGCCGCGCGACGTGCCCCGGCGGACGGCCGGCGGCGAGACGCTATGATCGACGGTCATGAAGGCGGTCCTGCTGGCCGGAGGACTCGGCACGCGCCTCCGGCCTCTCACGCTGAACACACCGAAGCCAATCGTGCCCATCTTCGATCGTCCGTTTCTCTATCATCAGATCGACCTCGTCAAGCGGGTGCCGGACGTCGACGAGGTGATTCTGAGCCTCAACTATCATCCCCAGCGCATCCAGGCCGTAGTGGGACGGGGCGAAGACGCCGGCCTCCCGATCCGCTACGTCGTCGAGCCGGAGCCGCTCGGCACCGGAGGCGCCATCAAGTTCGTCGAGCCGTATCTCGAGGGCACGACCATCGTCTTCAACGGCGACGTGCTGACGGAGATAGACTTGGCCGCGCTCGTCGAGCACCACCGGGCGCGACGCGCCCGCGCGACAATCGTTCTGGCGCCGGTCGACGACCCGGCGCGGTACGGGCTGGTGGAGACGGACGACGACGGCAACGTCACGCGGTTCCTCGAGAAGCCCGATCCGGAGCAGATCACGTGCAACACGATCAACGCCGGCATCTACGTACTGGAGCCCGACACCTTCGACAGGATTCCGGCCAACACGCGGTACTCGATTGAACGCCGGTACTTTCCCTCCCTGGTCGAGCGCGGCGATGCGTTCGCGGCCTATATCGAGCACGGGTACTGGCTGGACATCGGGACGCCGGCGGCCTATCGGCAGGCGCACCGCGACATTCTCGACGCCCGTTGCCGGACGCGCGGCGCGATGCTGGCCGGCGCGGGTAAGCCCACGGTGGCCGGCGACGCCTCCGTCGCTCCGACCGCGCGGCTGCTGGCCCCGTGCTTCGTGGGTCCCGGCTCGACCGTGCATCCCGACGCCGAGATCGGCCCTCACGCGGTCCTCGGCGGCGGCAGCGTCATCGAGTCGGCGGCCAGCGTGCGCGACACCGTCATCTGGCCGGAGTCGGTGATCGGCGCCGGCGCAACGGTGGACGGCGCCATCGTCGGCCGCCGCTGCCGCATCGGCGAACACGCCCGCATCGCCCCGGGCCTCGTCCTGGGCGACGACTCGACGCTGACCCCCTACACACGTTTCGAATGAGCCCTTCGACGCCATGACCCAGACGACCGATCCGAACATCTTCAAGGCCTATGACGTGCGGGGCCTGTACGAAGCCCAGATCACCGCCGACGTGGCGCAACGCATCGGGCGGGCCTTCGTCGCCTACCTCGGCGCCGGCCGCATCGCGGTCGGCCGCGACATGCGGACCAGCGCTCCCGAGATCGCCGCCGCGTTCATCGACGGTGCGCTGCGGCAGGGAGCCGACGTGGTCGACTACGGCCTGGTCGGGACCGACATGCTCTATTACGGCGTCGCACGGGACGATCTCGAAGGCGGCGCGATGATCACCGCGTCGCACAACCCGAAGGAGTACATCGGGATGAAGCTGGTGCGGCGGCAGGCGCTTCCCCTGAGCGGCGATGCCGGCATCGGCGACATCCGCGACATGGTCCTCGGAGACGGCATCCCGCCGGCGCCCCGTTCGTCCGGCAGGCGCACCGCCGACGACATTCTCGCCGGCTACCTCGAGCACGTGTTCTCGTTCATCGACGTCGACGCCGTCCGCCCCTTCGACCTCGTGCTCGATGCCGGCAGCGGCATCGCCGGGCTCGTGGCGCCCCACCTGTTCGATCGGCTGCCGTGCCGCACGACCCGCCTCTGCTTCGAGGTGGACGGCACGTTCCCGCACCACGAGGCGAACCCTCTGATCGAGGAAAACCGGCGCGGCCTGATCGCGCGCGTCAAGTCCGACGGCGCGGACGCCGGCATCGCCTGGGACGGCGACGCGGATCGCTGCTTCTTCATCGACGGGGACGGCGAGTTCGTGGCGGGCGACTTCATCACCGCCCTGCTCGCCGAGGCATTCCTCCGCAAGCAGCCGGGCGCGAAGATCATCTACGACGTGCGCGCCAGCCACGCGGTCAAGGACACCGTGGCGACCTACGGGGGCACGGCGCTGATGAACCGCGTCGGCCACGCGTTCTTCAAGGCGCGGATGCGCAAGGAGGACGCCCTCTTCGGCGGCGAGGTCACCGGGCACTACTACTTCCGCGACAACTACTTCGCCGACAACGGCTTCATTCCGGCGCTGCTCCTCCTGGAATTGATGTCCGTCCATGGCCGCACCCTCGGCGACCTGCTCGCCCCCCTCCGCGAGACCTACTTCATCTCCGGCGAGATCAACACGCGCATGCCGGACATGGACACGGTGAAGGCCACGATGGACCGCCTGGCGGAGCGCTACCGCGACGGGCGGGTGTACCGTCTCGACGGCGTCTCGGTCGAGTACGACTCGTGGCACTTCAACGTCCGCCCCTCGAACACGGAGCCGCTCATCCGGCTCAACCTGGAAGCGACGAGCCGTGCGGAAATGGAGCGGCAGCGCGACGAGGTGCTCGCGATCATCCGGCGGTAGCAGCGCAGGCTGCCAGGAGTCGGGCTAGAATAAAAACGTGCCACATGCGAGCGGGAGTAACTCAGTGGTAGAGTGTCAGCTTCCCAAGCTGAAGGTCGCGGGTTCGACCCCCGTCTCCCGCTCCAGCTTCCCATGTACACCCCGCGTCCGGTGAACGGCGGTCGCGGCGACGCCGACAGTCTGGGCTCCCTCCCGGAGTTCGATCTTCCAGAAGGGGTGTCGTCGCTCGCGCAGGGGCTTGCCGCGGCCGGCGAGCTCACGGCCGCGGAGCATCTGATCATCGAAGGCTCGTTCGACGGGCAGGTGTACGTTCCCGACCACGACGTCGCCATCGGCCGTCGCGGTCAGGTCTCGGGCGCGATTCTCGCCAGCAACATCACCGTGCTCGGCCGGGCCTCCGGGCGCCTGGTCGCGGACCGGGTGGAGATCGCCGACGGGGCGACGGTCGAGGGCGAGATCGTCACGGAGCGGTTGGTGATCGCGAACGGTGCGGTGTTCCAGGGCGTGGTCGATCCCACCAGGGCCGACGCCGCCTTTGCCGTCTTCCGCCACGAGCGCAGCAGGCGGGAATAGTTGCCGCGGCCGCACTCGCGCCCGACCGCATTGCGCCGGACGCCTCGCGACCACACGGCGGCGGAGGCAGTGCAGCCGATGGCGGCGCGACTCCAGCTCGCCGACCGCGTCCTCCCGTACGCGGACCGGCGCTGGCGGCCCGAGGATCCACCCGCACCGGCGCTCCATCTGGAGGATGTGTCGGCCATTCCGTTTCTCACGGGCATCGCCGGGGTCGAGGAATATCAGCACCGCGCCAGACTCCGGACGGCGGCAGGCGACGCGTACGCCGCGGTGACCGGCTCCGAGGCGGCCTACGACGACTATTGCACGCAACGGCTGCGCCTCGCCCCGGTCAGCCGCATCGCGGTGCGGGCAAGCGATACCTCTTCGGCTCTGGCCGTGGCCGAGGGCTGCATGACCGGGGAGGCGTTCGAACGGGCGACGGCGCTCGCGGGCCGGAGCGGGCGGCTCGTGCTCCACCCCTACATGGCAATCGAGCCGGTCTGGCAACTCGCGCGGCGCATCGCCGAGCGAGCCGGGGCCACGGTTACCGTGCTCGGACCGCCACCGCCGGTCACGTGGCTCGCGAACGACAAGGACCTCTTCGACGAGCTCGTCAATACCGTCCTCGGTCCGGGCTGGACGCCGGAGACCCGGCGGGCGACGACGCCGCGCGCCATCGCCGCCAACCTGCGCGCGCTGGCGTCGAAGCACCCGTCCGTGGGTCTGAAGCGAACCCGCTGCGCCTCGGCGATGGGCAACCAGGTCTTCGCGAGCGCGCCTCTGCGGGACCTGCCGGCGACGGACGTCGAGCAGTTGGTGGCGCGGTTTCTGGCGCGTACCGAATGGGTGACCGGCGAAGTCGTTCTGGCCGTCGCATGGGAGGCCGCCTCGGCCTCGCCGTCGACTCAGTGGTGGATTCCTCCCGCCGGCGCGTACCCTCCGCGCCTGGACGGAATCTACGAGCAGATCCTCGAAGGCGACCGCAAGGTCTTCGTCGGCAGCCGCCCCAGCACCCTGCCGCGAACGGTCGATGACGCGTTGGCGCGGGCCGCCCGCCGCGTGGCCGGGGCCCTGCAGGCGCTCGGCTACGTGGGCCGGTGCTCGTTCGACCACCTCCTGCTCGGCGACCTCGACGGCGACTTCGTCGTCCGGTTCACGGAATGCAACGGCCGCTGGGGCGGCACCAGCACCCCGATGCACCTCGTCGACCGGCTGGTGACTCACCGTCGCGGCTCCCGCCCGCCGTATCGCGCACAGGACGTGACGGCGCCTCGACTGGCCGGCGCGCGCTTCGCCGACCTGCTGCAACTCGCCGGCGACGAGGTCTTCGACCCCGTGCGCGGAACCGGCCGTTTCGTCTTCTACAACGTCGGTCCGCTCGCCGCGTTCGGCAAGCTCGACGTCATCGCACTGGGCGACACCCAGGTCGCGGCCGAGCGTACCATGACCGAGTCGCTCCCGCGGCTTCTCGGAGCCTGACCCGCGCGGCCGCCGCGGCCCGTAGAATAGAAGCATGATGTCGGATACCGGCGCTGCCACGACGGCCCGCACGGAAACGACGGCCGAGCGCATGCGGGAGCTGCGCCGGACGTTCCATCGCCGCCCGGAGCTGGCGTACGAGGAAGTCGAGACGGCACGAACCGTCATGGCCGAGCTCGAACGCCTGGGCATCCCGTACGACTATGGCGGCCGGGGAGGAGGCGTCGTCGGCCGTCTCGCGAGTCCGAACGCCGGCCCGCGAATCGCCCTGCGCGCGGAGATGGACGCACTTCCCTGCACCGAAGAGACCGGCCTGCCGTTCGCCTCCGCCGCACCGGGCCGCATGCACGCGTGCGGCCACGATGCCCACATGGCGATCGTGCTCGGCGCGGCCGCGCGCCTGGCCGCCGACCCGCCGCCCGGCTCGGTCGTGTTCGTGTTCCAGCCGGCCGAGGAACGGGGCAACGGGGCGCAAGTCATGGTCGAGGCCGGCGCGCTCGACGGCGTCGACGCGATCTTCGCCGGCCACGTCACGACCCAGCACCGGGTCGGCGAGATCATGGTCGCCGACGGCACCATCACCGCCCATTCCGACCGCTTCAGCATCGAGGTGCACGGCGAGAGCGGGCACGGCGCACGGCCGCACGAAGCGATCGATGCCGTGGTCGTCACGGGCTACCTCATCACCGCCGTTCAGTCGCTGATCTCGCGCCATGTGAACCCGGTCTGGCCGTCGGTGATCACCATCGGCTCGGTTCACGCGGGCACCGCCGCGAACATCATCGCCGGCCACGCCGCTCTCGAAGGAATAGTCCGCACCGCCCGGCCCGACACGCGCGAGGAGATCATCGACGGCCTGCACCGGACCGCACGGTCGCTCGGCGAGCTGTACCGGGCACGGATAGACGTCACGCTCGGCGAGAGCTGCCCCGCCGTGGTCAACACGCGGCGCGAAACCGCCGTGGCGGCAGCCGCCGCGCGCGACGTCGTCTCGGCCGACGGCCTCGTCGTGCAGGAGCACCCGAGCATGGGCGCGGAGGACTTCTCCTTTTTCCTCCAAGACACGCCGGGGTGCTACGTCCGCTTCGGCGCCAGCGCCGACGGCCGCTACATTCCGCTCCACCATCCCCGCTTCGACGTGGACGAAGGCGTGCTCGACGTCGGCGCCCGCTTCTTCGAGCGCGCGGTCCGCCGGGCGATCGCCGGAGACGGCTCGTGACGTCGCCGCCAACGGCGAAACCGCGCGGGCGCGGCCTCGACCGACCGGCGGCAGGCGCCGTGCTCATCGCCCTGATGGCGCTGACGGCCTGCGCGGAGCAGGCGACCGAACCCACCTGGGCCGCGGTGGAGGCACGCATCACCGAGACGTTCCCCGACGTGCCGTCCATCGACACGGCCGGTCTGAACGAGCTGCTGCGGGACCCGCTGCAGACGGTCGTGCTGATCGACGTCCGCGAGCCGGACGAGTTCGCGGTCAGCCATCTGCAGGGCGCCGTGCGGGCGACCTCCATCGACCAGGCTGCGGCCCTGGTGCACGACGCCGGGGCGGGCGCCACCATCGTGGCGTACTGCTCGGTCGGCTACCGGTCGGCCCGGCTCGTCGCCGAGCTCCGGCAGCGCGGCGTGGCGGAGGTCTACAACCTGGAGGGATCGATCTTCCGCTGGGCGAACGAGGATCGGCCGCTCTACCGCGGCGACGAGCCGGTGCGGCAGGTGCATCCGTTCGACGAATCCTGGGGCACGCTCCTGCACGCCGACCGGCGATCCTACTCCCCGTGAAGCGAGTGCCACGCGAGTCCCCGCGGGCGCGTCACCGGTCCGCCGCGCGCCGCGCCGCAAGCAGGCGCTCGACCGGCGGGCGATGGCCGGGACCCGCGCCCACGTGCACGAGCCGGACGATGCCGGCCGGATCGATCAGCACGTCACCTCCCTGCTGCACCGGATCGGCGGACGGCCAGCGCGGAACCCGTCTCCGCGCCGCCTCGCGGACGTAGGCGAGAAGCGCCGACGGTCCGAGCAGGTGCCGCCAGCGCGCACGGCCCATCCCGTACGCCTCGTAGAGAGCACGCGACTCGTCGCTGATCACCGGCCAGCGCACCCCCGTCTCCTCGACGTATGCGCGTGCGGACCGCCGCGCTTCGAACGTCACGACGAGCACCCGGATGCCGAGGGCTTCGATCTCCCGCTCCGCCTGCTGCAACTGCAGCAGATGCCTCCGGCACGGCAGTCAGCGGAGATGCCGGTGCAGCATCAGCAACAGCCACGCTCCGCGGCAGGACTCGAGCGAGTGAACGCGCCCGGCCGCGTCCGTCAGCCGGAAGGGAAACGCGGGGTCACCTGCGCGAAGAGCCATCGTCGGATTGTACCTGCCCGGCTGCCTGCGCCGTTTGACACCGTGCGGTCGCCGGGGCATGCTTACCGCTCCAGGGAGGAACGCCGAGTGTCCGACAAAGCCACCCCCACGCTGCTCCAACGCGTCGTGATGTGGATTCTCCACGCCGTGATGTTCTACGTAGTGGCGCTGTACCCGGTCTACCTCATGGCCCGGTTCGAGCCCGACGACGTCGTGCATTACGGATTCCTCCGCTGGATGGCCGTCGTACTCATTCTCTACTGGACGGCGCTTCAGCTCTTCTTCACCGAACGGCCCAGCGAGACGCGCGTCGGCCGGATGCTGTTGGCCGTCACCGCGGCGGTCATACTCGTCATCGGCACATTCACGCCCATGGTGTCGCTTCCGTTCATCGGCGGAATCGACTACTTTCGCGACGGCTACGGGGACGGCTACATCCTGCTCATCATGGTGGGCCTGTCGGCGGCCCTGGCCGTCACCGGCCGCTGGAAGCAGGTTCTGGTTCCCGCCCTGGGCAGCCTCGCCGCGATTCTCTGGACGTTCCTGGGCGTCCAGGACACGATCGCGCAGGCCCGCAGCGGCGCCGCAGCAGAGCTGACCGGCAATCCGTACGAGGGACTTGCGGCCTCCGTGATGGCCTCGATCCAGTGGGAATGGGGCTGGGTCCTGCTGTTCGCCGGCAGCGGCCTGCTCGTCTACTCCGCGGCGCGCCGGGATCGGTCGGAGGACGTGTCGCCGCCCCTGGTGAGCGTCGCGGTCGAGGATGAACCCGAGGCCACCCCGGCCGAGACCGCCGGCGCCGCCGGCACGCAAGCCCAGGTCGTCGCGGCCGAGGAAGCAACGGTCCCTGCCGAGGAAGCAGCGGCCGGCGTTCCTGACGAGCAGGTGTCCGACGCCGCCGCCGAAACCGCATCGGAACCGGTCGAGGAAGCCGCCGAAGCGCTACCGGCGGAGCCGGAACCCGTTGTGCAGCCCTCTTCGGCGGCTTCCGACGGCTTCGCCTCCGACTCCCGTGCGGGCGCTTCTGCTTCCGCCGCCGCGTCCGGACCGGCAGCCTTCGGATCCTCTGCGCCGGCTACGGAACGCGAGACCGGGGACGCCGGAACCACTGCCGCACCTGCCGCCGACGAGCCCGATCCTGCCGCGGGGAAAAAACCCGCCGCGGCTGCGGCGGAAACGGGCGACAAGGAGCCCGCCATCGCAGAGACGGCACCGGCACCCAAGAGCACGCCGGCCGTCGCAGGTGAGGCATCCACCGGCGCGCCTGCGCCCGACGCTGTCGAGCCGGCTGCCGGCCAGAGCCCGGAAGCCACCGGATCAGCCCCCGAAACGACACCGGACGCGGCGAAGAAGTGAATCGGGGACACGCCCCGCGTGGCCCGCTGGCCGGCGCGCACCGGCCGGAGGCGCCGGGCCACCCGCTACGCCGCTGAGGAACGGCCGGCCGAAAAGAAGCGGCGGCGAGCAACCCCTCGTCGAAGGCTGCACGCCGGCCGGCTCACGCCAGAATCCCGTCGATCACCCTGCCGTGGACATCCGTCAGGCGGAAGTCGCGGCCCTGGAACT
>JAGWAH010000097.1:0-6265 GCA_021296515.1 Acidobacteriota bacterium
CACGGCGGCCGGCGCGGACGACCCCGGCGGGCAGACCTGGGGCAACGTGCCGACGTCGCAACGGATGCACGTGTCGGCATGGGGCGCCCCGGGCAGCTACGACCCGGAGCTCGGCCTCATCTACTGGGGCATCGCCGTCCCGATGCCCTATACGCGCATCATGCGCCGGGGCACGTGGGACGTCGGCGACAGCACCCCGTGCGAGCTGTACTCCAACTCGACGGTGGCCCTGGCCGTCGGCGACGGCGCCATGGAGTGGTACTACCAGCACCTCCCCTGCGACGACTGGGATCAGGACTTCGTGCAGGAGCGCACGCTCATCGACACCGTGGTCGCCCCCGATCCCGAGGCGGTGATGTGGATCAACCCGCGCCTCGCCGGCACCGCCGACGAGCGCAAGGTCGCCGTCACCATGGGCGAGCCGGGCGGGCTGTTCGTCCTCGACCGCGAGACCGGCGAGTTCCTGTGGGGGCACCCGCTGCCCTACGACAGCACCGAGCGCTTCGTCATCAGCGACATCGACCCGGCGACCGGGCAGGTCTTCATCAACATGGACCTGGTGGCGCGCGAGGTCGGCGAGCAGTTCATCATCTGCGGGCACAACGTCAAGGGCTGGTGGTCGTGGTCGTACAGCCCGCGGACCGGCATGCTCTACATCCCGATCAACCGGTCCTGCCTGAACCAGACCGCCAACGACCGGACCGTCTCGGGCACGAGCCCGCGGTTCACGCAGCCCGAGCCGGGCTTCGAGGACGACGGCCACCTCACGGAGGTGCGGGCGGTGGACATCTCGACCGGCCGCGAGGCGTGGCGCTACACGCAGCGGGCGCCGAACGCCGGGTCGACGCTCGCCACGGCCGGCAACGTGGTCTTCCACGGGGACCTCAACCGCCGCTACCGCGCCTTCGACGCCGAGACCGGGGACGTGCTGTGGGAGACGATCCTGGGCAGCCAGATCACCGGCTTTCCGGTCACCTACGAGGCAGGCGGGAAGCAGTACCTGACCGTGCCGGTGGGCGGCGCGGCGATATTTCGAATGAGCAACTACGCGCCGGAGCTGGAGGCGCCGATGGGCAGCAACATGCTGGTCACGTTCACGCTGCCGCCGTCCTGAAGCGCGGCGGGTCGCTCAGTCGATCGCGACCGGCTGCTGCTCGAGCGCGACGAGGTCTTCGTAGCCCATGCTGTCGAGGTATTCGTGGACCCGCTGCACGGCGCCTGCCGCCGATGGAGCCGAGAGCGGCGCCGTCACCGGCGGCGTGTCGTCGTCGAGCACCAGAAACGCCTGAGCCTCGAACGACTCGCCGGCAACGGCCTGCGGCGCCTGCGGCTGCAGGCAGCATGCGATCTCGATGCGGTGCGGTCCTGATTTGTACCGTAGCAGGTCCATTCGTTCCTCCAGACTGGCGGCTGCCCGATCGGAGCGGGAGTCGGGACCACCCCCGGGACGCCGCGCGGAGCCAGCCCGCACGCAACCGGCGTCGCGACCGCGCGCCCCCTCCGACAGGGACAGTGCGTACCCGAATTCCATATCGGACCCTGGCTCCCGCGCCGACAGCCCCGGCTCATTCCCGAGTTCCCCGGGGCGTCCCATCCGGTGTTGTACGATCCGCGGTGGCAGGCAGGAAGACGAAAAACGCGAGGCCCGGTCATGAGAATTCCACCTTTCGCGCTCGAACGATTCCAATCGATTCACGAGCACCAGGTCGAGATCAACCTGACCGAGAGCGGCGTGGAGCCGCTCGACGTCGGCGAGCTGCTCGGCGCGGAAGGGACGGACCTGCTGCTCGACCAGCCTCTGGCCTACACGCAGTCCAACGGCACGCCGGAGCTGCGCGCCGCGATCGCCGCCACGCTGCCCGGCGTCACCGACGCCGAGGTGCTCGTCGCCAACGGCGGCGCCGAAGCCAACTTCGTAACCTGCTGGCGGCTGATCGAACCGGGCGACGAGGTCGTGGTGATGCAACCCAACTACGGGCAGGCGCACGGTCTGGCGGAAGGGTTCGGCGCCATCGTCCGGCCCTGGCCGCTGCGCGAGGAGCGGAGCGGCCCTGCTCCCCGCTGGGCGCCCGACCTCGACGAGTTGCGGGCGCTGGTGACGGATCGCACGAAGCTCATCGCCGTCTGCAATCCGAACAACCCGACGGGGACGCGGCTGACCGAGGCGGAGGTGGCCGGGGTCTGCGAGATCGCGGACCGGCACGGCGTCTGGGTGTTGTCCGACGAGATCTACCGGGGGAGCGAGCGCGACGGCGTCGAGACGCCGAGCGCGTGGAGGCGCACCGAACGAGTAGTCGTCACCGGCGGGTTGTCGAAGGCCTACGGCCTGCCCGGCCTGCGCATCGGCTGGGCGATCGCCGCGCGGGACGTGGCGGCCGACCTCTGGTGCCGCCGCGACTACACGACGATTGCACCGAGTGCGCTCAGCGACCGGCTCGCCCGCCACGCCCTGGCCCCGCCCCGCCGGACGGCCCTGCTGGAACGCACCCGGCGCATGATCGCCGCCAACTTCCCGATCGTAGGTGCCTGGCTCGGCGCGCACGCCGGGAAACTCGCGTGGGTGCCCCCCGAAGCCGGGGCGATCGGCTTCGTCCGCTACGCCCACGACATCGGCTCGACCGCGCTCGCCGACCGGCTCCGGCAGACCGAAGGCGTGCTGGTCGTGCCCGGCGACCACTTCAGCCTCGACGGCTGGCTGCGGATCGGGTACGGCGGCCGCGCCGCGTCCCTGCGCGAAGGACTGGCCCGGCTCGACCGCGTGCTGGCCGAGCTGCCGCTGGCGGCCGCCCCCTCCCCGGCCGGCTCCTGACCGCAGGGAGTAGAATCAGGCGCGCCGATACCGATTGCAGCCGCCCGCCCGGCGCGCTTCGGCACGCCGCAGGAAGCCGCTCCAACCAGGAACCCGATAGCGATGACCGCTCAACAGAAGACAGCCGCTGCGCCCGGCGCCCTCGACGGGCTGACCGTTCTCGACCTGACCCGCGTGCTGTCCGGCCCCTACTGCACGATGATGCTCGCCGACATGGGGGCCCGCGTCATCAAGGTGGAGCAGCCGGGCAAGGGCGACGACACCCGCGGCTGGGGCCCGCCGTTCCAGGACGGCGAGAGCGCCTACTTCATGAGCATCAACCGCAACAAGGAGAGCCTCACCCTCAACCTGAAGCATCCGGACGGGCGGCGAGTGCTCGACGCGTTGATCGAGCGGGCCGACGTCCTGGTCGAGAACTTCCGGCCGGGCACGCTGGACCGGATGGGGCTCGGCTACGCGGACTTGTCCGGGCGGCGGCCGGACCTCGTCTACTGCTCCATCTCCGGCTTCGGCCAGACCGGCCCCCGCCGGCGCGAGCCGGGCTACGACGCAGTCATGCAGGGCGAGGGCGGCCTGATGAGCATCACCGGCGCGCCCGACGGCCCGGGCTACCGGCTGGGGGTGGCCATCGCCGACATCGCGTCGGGAATGTTCTCGGCCTACGGCATCGCCACGGCCCTGCTCGCCCGGCACCGCACCGGCCGCGGGCAGCTCGTCGACGTCGGCATGCTGGACTCGGTGGCGGCGTTGCTCACCTACCAGGCGGGAATCTACTTCGCCACCGGCAAGCCGCCCGGACGCCTCGGCAATCTGCACCCGACGATCACGCCCTACGAGACGCTCGAGGCGGCCGACGGGGACCTGGTCGTCGCAGCCGGCAACGATCAGCTCTGGCGGACGTTCTGCGGCGTGCTCGGCCTCGAGTCGCTGGCCGACGACCCGCGTTTCCGGACCAACAAGGACCGTGTCGGCGCGCGCGAGGCGCTGCGCCCACTGCTCGTCGAGCGGCTGCGCACGCGGCCGGCCGCGGAGTGGCTGGCGGATCTGAAGGCGGCCGGGGTTCCGTGCGGCGGGGTCCGCGATTTCGAGCAGGTGCTGACCGATCCGCAGATCGTGGAGCGGGCGATGGTCATCGCGCTCCAGCATCCGGTGGCCGGGGCGATCCGGCAGCTCGGGGTCCCGGTCAAGCTGGGCGACACGCCGGGGGCGGTCCGCACGCCGCCACCCTTGCTGGGGCAGCATACGGGCACCATTCTCGACGAGCTCGGATACTCGGACGAGGAGGTCACGCGCCTGAAGAGCGACGGGGCCGTCTGACCGTCAATCAGCGCTCGACGAGCGGCGCCAGCGCCGACAGCACGAAATCCAGCAGCGCTTCCGAGGCAAGGTCGCCGAGGGCCGGATGCTCGGCAACGATCCGCTCGTCGCTCAGCACGCGGCGGCCCCGGACGTACGCGGACCTCCCCACCAGCGCGGGCGGATCACGGGTGGTGTCGAGGGCGAGCTCGATGGCGTTCTCGCTCGACGTCGCGGACGCGAGACGCACCGCTTCGGCCGGCGTCTCCACCGCGAAGCGATAGCCCTCCGCCTTGAGCGCGGAGGCCACCGTCCTGAAGAGGGGAGCCGCCACCGCGCGGAGGACCCGGTGTCCGTCCGCCTCGGCCGCCGCCACGTCCTCGCGCCGCGCCCGGGCCCGCGCCCGCGCGTCGTCGATGGTCCGCCGTACGCGGCGCCGAACGTCTCCGGTTTCCATGTCGCCTCGTCAGGCCCGTGGCGCCGCACCGGCCTCGTAGATCCGCACCAGCTCGATCAGCTTGTAGCCTCGGGTCTGGTAGGGGGGAACCACCCGCTGGGTGTCCAGATACTGGATCATCGCGCCGTCCGCGAAGTCCGGCGGCCCCAGCTCGGGGTCGTCCGCCAGCGCGGTCTCGAGCGCCTCCATCGTCGTCACCTTCTCGGCCACGGTCCGCCGAACCGGGAGGACGCCCCACAGTCGGCGGCGCTCCTGCCGGTCGCGCGTGCGGAAACGGACATAGATCTCGTTGCTGACGAAGTTGTAGTCGACATCGGTCCTGGTGGCCACGGCGTCCTCGACCCGCAGGAAGACGATGTCGTCCCGCGCGGCGAGCCACGCCAGCAACCGCTCCGTGAAGTCTCCCTCGCCCGACCACCGCTCCCGATCGATGTCCATCGTCTGTCAGCCCGCGTTCAACTGCGCGGCGCCACGAGCAACTTCGCCGCCGCCCGCATTCCGATCATGACCGGCCGGTCGGACGCGACGCACACCTGCACGTGGTCGGCCGCCTCGTCACGCGCCGCGACCCGAATCGACTGCCCGGGGGTCAACGCGTGGCTTTCCAGGAACCGCAGGAACGCCGCATCCTGATCGGTGACCCGCGTCAGGACGACCGGCGTGTTCAGCGGACAGGTCAGCAGGCTCTGGTAGCGCGGCATCGCGATTGCGCCGTCCGGGTCCGGAATCGGATCTCCGTGGGGGTCGACAGCGGGCCGCCCGAGCATGGCGTCGATCCGGTCGATAAGTCGATCGGACGCGGCGTGCTCCAACCGCTCGGCTTCGTCGTGCACCTCGGCCCAGCTCATGTCGAGCACCTTGACCAGAAACAGCTCGATAAGCCGGTGGCGCCGCAGCACCAGCGCGGCCAGCTTCTGTCCCGCCGGCGTCAGCCGCACGCCCGCGTACGGCTCGTAGCGCACCAGCCCGGAATCGGCCAGGGCCTTGACCATCGTCGTGGCGGTGCCGGGCACTACGCCGAGCGCGTTCGCGAGCCGCCCCATCGGCACCAGGGCGTCATCCTCGCCGTGCGCCATTTCGGCCTGATAGATGGCCTTCAGGTAGTTCTCGACGGTACTGGACGGCGCCATGCGAGGCAGAAGCGTACCACGGCGGCGGCCGGCTCACCGCGGACGGAATCGCGTCCGCCTACAACGAACGGAGAAACGCCGCCAGTGCCTCCCGACCGGCCGGCAAGAGCCGTTCGAAGCCCTCCGCGCCAAGGCCGGGTTTTTCCCCCCTCAAGAGGAAAGGCCGCTTTGCCTCCCATGGGGATGTTGACATCTCTGTAGTACGAATACATACTTTCAGTATGCGTATCGGCGAGCGCGGTCAGGTCACGATTCCCAAGTCGCTCCGGGAGAAGTACGACGAAGTCACGTTCATCGAATCGAGAGGCGATCTCATACTGCGCAAGGCGCGCGCGGCGGCGGTCCGGTCCGGCATTCGCAAATGGGTGGGACGGCTGTCGATGCCCGAATCGGTCGACGAGTTCATCGACGACATCCGCGGATCATGATCACCGCGGTCGACACCAGCGTTCTGCTCGACGTGCTGCGCCCGAATGCGAACTTCGTCGACCGATCACTCGCATTGATCGAGACGAGCGCGACACTGGGACCGCTCGTCCTGTGCGACCTCGTGTACGCCGAGCTGGCGGCCGG
>JAGWAH010000097.1:6272-7027 GCA_021296515.1 Acidobacteriota bacterium
TTTCTGGCGGACGCACGAATCCGGCGCGAGTCCCCGAACGCGAACGCGTTGTTTCTGTCAGGACGGATGTGGCGCGCGTACCGGTCCGCGGGAGGCGGCCGCGAACGCATCCTCTCCGACTTCGTCGTCGGCGCCCACGCCCGGGTACAGGCCGGTCGTCTCGTCACCCGCGACCGCGGGTTCTACCGCCGGTACTTCGACGACCTGGTCGTGGTCGAACCCTGACCGGCGACGGCGGTCGAGCCGGACATCACCCTTTCACGCAGACTACCTGCTTGAGGGTGTGGACCACGTCCACCAGGTCGGACGAATTGGCCATCACCGTGTCGATGTCCTTGTAGGCGCCTGGGATCTCGTCGACGACGCCGGCGTCCTTGCGGCACTCGACGCCCGCCGTCTGGCGCTCGAGGTCGGCCGCGGTGTAGGACGCCTTGGCCTGCGAGCGGCTCATCCGCCGGCCCGCCCCGTGGGCGCACGACTGGAGCGACTCTTCCGACCGCGCACGATGTACGACCGCGCCCCCATGCTGCCGGGGATGATGCCCAGCTCGCCGCGTCCGGCCCGGATCGCACCCTTGCGGGTCACGTAGACCGCCTCGCCGAAGTGCTCCTCCGCCGCCACGTAGTTGTGGTGGCACTCCACCGCCGTCCCGTCCACCCCGAACGGCGGCAGCAGCCCCCGCAGCACGGCGAGGATGCGCGCCATCATCAGGCGCCGGTTCTCCAACGCATACCGTTGCGCCCAGGTCAGCGCGT
>JAGWAH010000098.1 GCA_021296515.1 Acidobacteriota bacterium
GCCGCGATTCGTGCACGGGCCGGCCCAGCGTCCCCTCCACGGCCAGCCCGTAGAGGACCGGCTGCAACGTCTCGCCGGCTCCGACCACCATCCCCTCCCGCGTCCGGTTCCGGCCGGTCTTGTGGTCCGTCACGCGCAACTCGCCGCGCGCCGTCGGCCTCGCCCTGGCCTCGATCAGGTCCACGACGCCGCGCAGGAGCCAGCGGCCGTCGACCTGCACCGGCTCCGGCACGCTGTCCGGATCGCGCCCGTCCCCCGGCGGCAGTCCGAAACCGAGCTCCGCGTGCATCGGAATCCATTCGCCGTCCTCGTTCGCGACGTGCCGCACCCAGCCCTTGAGGTCGCCGCGCAGCGCCTCGATCTCGTCCCGCCACACGCGCTCGATCGCCGGCGCGAGCTGTTCGGCATAGTCGGCCGCCACGCGATCGAGCACCTCGTCGACGACCGCCTCCGCGGCGGGAACGCGCGCCGGGGTCACCGGCAGGTCCGCCCGGCGTTCCAGCGTCCTGACCAGATCCGCCTGCACCTCGTGAAACAGCCGGCCGCGGGTCAGCGGATCCAGGTGTTCCAGAGGCGGCTCGACCTCCTCCCGGGGACGCAGCCGGTGCACCGACGAGAGCAGGAACTTGTACGGGCAGACCGCGAAGGACTGCAGCGCAGACGGCGAGTAGGGCCGGGCGTCGAGGCGGTGGCCGGCGAGCATCTCCTTCGTGGCGTCGTCGATCTCGCAGAGCCCGTCGTGGCGCGACCAGGCGCGCTTCCACCGGGCCCAGCGCGCGGCCAGCGCGCGCCGCAGCCCCGGATTGAGGCGAAACAGGTAACGCGCCCGCCCGGCGACCTCGTCCTTGCCTCGTTCCGGCGCGAACAGCTCTCGGAGCACGGCCAGATCGTGCTCCACGTCGTCGATGGCGTGGTCCGGATCCAGCGGCGCGGGCCAGGCCAGTCGCGCCTCCGCCTGCCGGAACGCCCGCCGCTCCACCTCGCGGAAGTCGGGAATGCGGCCGGTGCGCGCCCGCTCCACGTCCAGCGCGTAGAAGGACGGCACGCGCGGGCGGGCCTTGCCGATCTCCAGGCGCGGATACGAGAAATGGATGCGCTCGGTCGCGGCGCCGACGGCCAGGCGCAGCAGCAGCTTCTCCCGGGCGTTGAGGTCGTGCCGGTCGGGCAGGCCGAGCCGCGGCGTTCCGGCCGCCGCGGCGTTGATTGCAGCAGCGGATCCTGGCGCCGCCTGTGGGGAAAGACCCGTTCGGCGAGGCCGGGAACGAACACCACCGCGAAGCGCCGGCCCCGCGCCTGCTCGGGACCGCCGACGAACACGCGGCCGAAACGCCGCGCCGGCGGATCGGCCCGCAGCTCCGTCAGGCGCTCGTGGAGCACGTCGCGGACATCGGTGAGCGGCACCGGCCCGACCTGCGCCATCGGCCGCAGATCGCCCAGCACGGCCAGCACGCGGTCGGGATTGACCAGCACCATCGGCGCCAGCTCCTCCAGGTGATCGAGCCATTCGCCCCAGAGCGCCTCGGCCGGAAACCGCGCCAGACGCTCGATCACCGGGAGCGCGAACCGCCGGAGATGCTCCAGATTCGCACGGTCGCGTTCGAGGCCGGCCACGCGCGGCGATTCCGGATCTTCGGCCCGCAGCTCCGCCAGCTTCAAGCCCAATTCGTGCGCCAGCCCATTCAGCCGCCGCTCCCAGCGATCCCGGCCGCCGACGACCGCCGATTCGACCAGCAACCGCTCCCAGCGGGCCGGCGCGCGGAGCGTGCCCGCGAGGACGGGCTCGTCGTCACCGTCAGGTCGATCCTGCCCGGGAGCATCCTCGCCGGCCGTGGGCTCCGCGAGGAGGTCGAGAAGCGACGCCTGCGCCGGACCCGGAGTCGCCTCGGGGGCGCTGTCGGGCAGTACCCAGCGGCCCCGATCACCCGGCGGGCCGCCGTCGTCGTCGAGCCGGGGCACCTGGCCGAGGGAGAGGTACTCCGAGAAGCGCCGGGCCGAGAGGCGTTCCGCGGCGCAGGCCAGCAACGCCAGGAATGCGCGCCCGGCAGGATCGGGAACGCGGGTGCCCCTGGCGAACCAGGACCCGATACCGGCGCGGTCGAGCGCCGTCTCGAGCAGCCCGGCGTACACGCCGGGCGACCGCAGCAGCACCGCCATCCGATCGAAGGGCACGCCGCGGGCCGCTTCCGCCAGGATGGAGCGCGCGATCTCGACCGCCTCGCGCCCCTCGCCGGGGGCCGAGAAGAAGGTGAGGGCCGGCGAGTCCGCCGCGTCGCCGGCGGGCGGCGGATCGTCGGGCGCGAACAGGAAGCGCCGGACGCGATCCAGCGGATCCGCGGCCGGTTCGCACGCCGGGGCCGTGGCCTCCACCGCCCCCGGCAGGCGCCGGAGCGCCGCGAGCGTCCGATCGTCGCCCTCCGGCACGGTCGCCAGCGTCTCTCCGGCCCGCCCGGCGAGAGCCGCCACGACGTCGAGCGTCGCCTCGTCGGTGACGGCGACGTCGAGCAGGACGAGCACACCGTCGAGCGGCGCGCCCTCGATGCCCCCGGCGCCCTCTCGCACGACCCGCGCCGCGGCGCGACAGAGCGCCGCGCCGTCCACGAGCCCGGCGTCGTCGAGAAGCCGTGTGCAGCGCCGCGCGAGTCGCGTGACGTCCGGGCCGCTCCGGTCGAGCTGACCCGCGCGATCGAGGTCGGCATCCGCGTGGCGCAGATCGCGCAGGGTCGCCGCCAGCGTCCGGCCGAAGGAGCGGAAGCCGGCGATCGGCTGCAGGTAGTCGAGCGCCCCGCTCTTCGATTCCTCGAATGTGGCGTGCGCCGCCACCGCCTCCATCGCCAGACCGCTCGCCGGAGCGAGTCCGCGGCGGGCGAGGTCGACGGTCGCGATGCTCGCCGCGAGCTGCCGCAGGCTGAACCGATGCAGCCCGAACGTCGCGCCGGCTTCCGCCGCGAGGTCGCGCGCGAGATCGTCGACCGCTTCCCGGGTCTCGCCGACGAGCAACACCTCACCGCGGCCGCGCCGAAGCGCATCGGCCGCGGCCTCGATGCGGGTCTCCGCCGCCGGGGCAGTCAGGATCGTGATGCGCGAGGACGGCGGCAAGCGGTCAGCATCCAAAGAGAGCTAGAGCATGGGGTTTCGCGTGGCATCGCGCAGCGCACGCCGGCACTGGTGACAGAGATCGTGGCGCCGGTGCAGATTGACCCGCCGCTTCCTGGTGTACCGCGAGCACAGCGCCTTGCGTTTGCCGCAACGGCGGCATAGCGCCTCCGGCCGTGCCGTTCGTCCCTGCGATCCCTTCCGCTGATCGACGTCTGCCGACATGTCCAGATTCACCATCCCGACACCTCCACCGAATGTACGTACCGGTCCGCCGCCTTGTCGACCGGATTGCCCCTTAACCTGCCCCCAGCGCGATGCGGGCGGCCTTCTGGGCGCGCCGGCGCGATGTGGACAACTTCCGGTACAGGGCATCGGCCGAGAGCCTGTTTCCCCGCGATACGATCAGCCCCCCCTGCGGCCGAACCGCGCCGGCCGGATCCAGACCGGCGCGCGCCATTCGCCGTTGCCGCACGACCGCGTGGTGGCACCGCAGACAGAGCCGCGCCGGCCGCTGCCCGGACGCGCGTTCGATCGTCAGATGCGCCGGCATCCGCCCGCAGACCACACAGAGTCGGGCGGCGCCGCGACGCGGCTTGGCGAGGGGCCTGACCGCAACCGGCCATGGCTCATCATAGGTCAAATCGAGCTGTGTAGCCGTCACTTTCCCGTGTTCCGCCATCGTCGTACCCCTTACAACCGTCCGTGCCGCCGCGTCTCGCCGCGCCGGAACGCCACCCGTTGACAACGTCGCCTCCCCGGATGCCGGTGCGACCCGGTCCAACCCTTCACGCTACGGCTCTATTCCCGGCCAAGCCAAGCGTAGCGCGCGTGGGTGACAGGTCAGGTCACACCCCTCCATGGTTTTTTCGGCGCCGTGTTTCGCCGCCTTTATGATTGATACGGAAGCAGGGAGGGCGTGGTTGCCGCGCAACGCCGAAGTCATCCGCCAGTGGACCATTCTGCGCGAGCTCGAGGCCTCGCGCGGCGCCACCATCCGCCGGCTCGCCGAGACGACCGGGGTGACGACGCGCACGATTCGCCGCGACCTCGAAGCGCTGCAGGAAGCCGGCTTCCCGCTCTATGACGTGGCGGACGACGTGGAGAAGCGGTGGAAGCTCGACACCCGCCCGTTCAGACGCCTCGACGACACGGCGTTCACCCTCGCGGAGCTGTCGGCCCTCTATTTCAGCCGCACGCTCGTCGAGTGCTTCGCCGTGCCGCCGTTCGGGCAGGATCTGCGAAGCGCATTCGCCAAGCTGGAGGCCGCGCTCGGCCCGCGCATGCGGCAGTTCCTCGATCGCCTGCCGGACGTGATCCAGGCCAAGGCCCCGCCCGCGCGACGGCTCGACGACCGGCGGCAGCGCGCGACGATCGGCCGGCTGCTCGACGCGCTGCTGCACCAGCGGCGGCTGGACATGCAGTACCACTCCCGCTCCAGCCGGCGCGAGAAGTCGTACCGCATCGATCCCTACCGACTGGTGTACGCCGAGGGCGGTACGTCCCGCGCTACGAGCAGGTGCGCACGTTCGCGGTCGAGCGGATACGGAGCCTGGCCCCGCTGGAAGAGACCTTCGAGCCGGTCGAGGAACTGGCCGAGGCCGCCTTTCCACACTCGCTCGGCATCCATCAGGGCGCCCCGGAGCGGGTCGAACTGGAGTTCGCGCAGGATCTGGCCCCCTACGTGCAGGAACGCATCTGGCATTCCTCGCAGACGGTCGAGCCGCGGGAGGACGGGTCGGTCGGGGTCACGATGGACGTCTGCAACGACGGTGCGCTCCGAAGCTGGATCCTGAGCTTCGGCCCCGGCGTGCGGGTCACGGCGCCGACCGCGCTCGCGCGGCAAATCGCGAACGACCTGGAGCAGGCGCGCGCCCGCTACGGCGGCCAGGAGCCCTGACGCCCGATGTCACGCCGCACCGTTCTCGCTCTCGTCGCGCTGGGTGGTCTGGCGGGAGCGGCTATGGGCGGGTTCGGCGCATCGCGTTGGCCCGCGCCAGCGGCGGAGCCGGCGCGGCGCCAGGCGTTGTCGGTCGCGATTCCACCCGACCGCGTGCTCCTGGACGTGGCTGTCTCGCCCGACGCGCGCCGCATCGCCTACACGGCCATCGCAGAGGGCCGTACCCGCCTCTTCATACGCCGGCTGGATCGCTTCGAAACGGAGGCGGCGCCGGGCACGGAGGGCGCGAGGCAACCCTTCTTCGCACCGGACGGCGCATCCGTGGGGTTCTTCGCCGACGGTTGGCTCCGCACGCTCTCACTCGACGGTGATGCAGCGGACGAGAGAGCGGAAGAGACGCGCGACGGTGGCCGGGACAGGACGAACACCGTCTGCCGCCTGGCCGGGGAAGCCGCCGGCGGGGTGTGGGACGCGGCCGGCCGCATCATCTTCGGCGGCCCCGGCTACTCCGGCCTCCGGCAGGTGCCCGCGGCCGGCGGCGAGCCGGTGGCCCTGACCGTGGTCGATGTGGAGAACGGCGAGACCGCGCACGGGTGGCCGCAGGTAATCGACGAGCAGTGGATGCTCTTCACCACCGGGCGGCACGGACGCGATCCGCGGCTGACCCTCCTGAACCGCCGGACCGGCGATACACGCCCCCTGCACCTCGCCGACGGAGGCGGGTGGTTCGTCGAGCCGTCCACCGTGGTCTTCGTACGGCGCGGCGAAATATTCGCCGCCCGCCTCGATCTCGAGGCCGGCCGGGAGCGGCGCGGGATGCCTTCGCCCCGGCCCGTGCTGCGGGGCGCCGCGGCCAGCGCCGCCGGCTATCGAGGCCTGGGCCGCGCGCGGTTCGCGGCCGCGCGCGACGGCACGCTGGTCTTCGTACCGCCGCCGGCAACCGGGGGAGACAACCGCGTAGTCTGGGTCGACCGGACCGGCCGATCCGAGGCGCTCGACGACCCTGCGGCGCAGCATCAGACGCCGCGGCTCTCGCCCGACGGCCGACAGGTCGCAGTCAGCACCGTCACCGGGATCCTGCGCCGGGATCTCTGGCTCCTCGACCTCGCACGCGGCGACCGTCGACAGTTGACCGCTCAGGCCGGGGACAACCACTCCCCGCTCTGGTCGCCCGACGGGACCACCCTGACCTTCGCCTCGTCGCGGACCGGCCTGCAGCGGATGTTCCGCCTGCGCGTCCGCAACCTCGACGTACGCGACGCCCTGATCGGCGGCGACCAGCGCACCCCGGGGTCATGGTCGCCCGACGGACGGCGGCTCGCCTTCCACGAGCTGCGCCCCGACCGCCTGCGCGACATCTGGACGTGGCGCGACGGCGCGGCTGACGAAGCGACGCCGTGGCTCGCGACGGACGCCAACGAACGGGCCCCGGCGTTCTCGACCAACGGCCGCTGGATCGCCTACGTATCCGACGCCGAAGCCCACGACGGCGACCAGGTGTACGTCCGCCCCGCGGCCGGACCAGGGACCGGGGCCGCGGTTCGAGTGACGCCGGCCGGCGGCGCGGAACCGGTCTGGAACAGACAGGGCGGGTCGTTGTTCTACCGCCGGGGACGGGGCCTGTACCAGGTCGCCATCGACGCCGACGGTCGCCCCGCCTCGGAACCGGAGCACCTCTTCGACAGCGCCCATGTCAGCGATCCGCTGGGCAATCTTCCGGCCTACGACGTTGCGCCCGGCGGCGAGCGGTTCCTGATGCTGGAGCTCGCGGGCCGAGCGGGCGTCGTGCACCTCCTCGGCGGCTGGCAGACCACGGTCTTCCCGCCCGACACGGATTGAGGACGCCCCGACCGGGAACCCGCGGCGGAAGCATGCGTATCTCCAAGTACCACGGCACGGCGGCGCCGACCGGTGCGGGTCACGCGTCGCCGCGACCGGCGCCGTGAAGCGGAACCACAGGAGGGACGGACATGACCTGCAAGCACTGCCATCGCGACATCCCCGACGAAGCGTCCTACTGCCTGTTCTGCGGCCGGCGGCAGGGGATCTCGAAGACGCTCTTTCCCAAGGCCCTGCGGCGTTCCCGGATCGACCGCAAGCTCGCCGGCATCTGCGGCGGCGTCGCGCGGTATCTGGACACCGACCCGGTGTTCATCCGCGTGGCCTGGGTCATCCTGTCCATCTTCCCCGGCACGATCCTGCTCGGGGTCCTGGCCTACGTCGGCCGGAAGCGGAGCCGGGCGCGGAGCCGATCGTCGTCGGGGCCAAGCGGATGCAGCGGTCCGCGAACCACGTCACCGTGGCCGGCGTGTGCGGCGGCATCGCGGAGTACTTCGCTGTCGATGTGACGGCAATGCGCGTGCTGTGGGTCCTGCTCTCGATCTTCCCCGGGTTCGTGATCTGCGGCATATTCGCCTATGCGGCGGCCTGGTTCATCATGCCGGAGGCAACGGTGGTTCCAGTGGCCGCGCCGCCCTCGCCGCCGCCGGCGCCGGCGGCGGACCCCACGCCGGCCGCCAGCGGGGAGTAGCATCCGCGGCCCGGTCGACGGGGCCGCGGTATGCTCCACGGCTATATGACCGGTTCCGTCGACGCGATTCCGCTCTCCAACCTCAGTCTCTCGCTGCTCCCGGCGCTGGTGGTGCTCGTCATCCTCCAGCGCTGGTCGGCCGGCGCCGGTGCCGCACTCTACGGCGTCGGGCGCATGGTCGCGCAGCTCGCACTCGTCGGCTACGTGCTGACGTTCATCTTCGGCACCGCGCACCCGGCCGTCGTGCTCGGCACGCTGACGGTGATGCTCACCGCGGCGGGCTGGATTTCTCTCAGGCCGGTGGCACGCCGCCGCAGGGCCGTCTATCCGCAGGCGCTGGCCGCGATCTGTGCGAGCGGAGTGTCGACCCTCGCCCTGATCACGCAGGGCGTCCTGGCCGCCGACCCCTGGCACGACCCGACGGTGCTGATCCCGCTGGGCGGCATGGTCTTCGCCGCGTCCATGAACGCGGTCAGCCTGTCGGCGGAACGGCTCGACGCGGAGCTCTCCCGCGGATCCTCGTACCACGACGCGCGCCCCATCGCGATGCGCTCGGCGCTCATACCGCAGGTGAACACGCTGTTCGCCGTCGGCCTCGTATCGCTGCCGGGAATGATGACCGGCCAGATCCTGTCGGGCATCTCGCCGCTGATCGCGGTACGCTACCAGGTCATGGTGATGTGCATGCTGTTCGGCGCGGCCGGCATGTCCGCGGCGTGCTTTCTGGCGCTGCAGCGTCCGCGCGGCGAGGAGTCGCCGACGCCTGTCGCTTGACGTCGCGGCGCCAGGAAGCCGTCGAGTTCACGGAACGCACTCGATACCGGACCTCAGCGCGAACGCGGTGTCGCAGGTCAGCGCCGTCTTCAGCCCTCGACGCTCCATGACAGCCAAATGAAGGCAATCGCGCGCCGAGAGCGCATGCTGCTCGTTGGCGATTGTGTGCGCGACGGAAACGTCTTCACGGGCGATCGGGAATACCGTGGTCACCAGGCCGTCGAGAAGCCGAAATGCATCGGCGATCGCGCCGCGGCGATTGACGGCAACGTAGCGGTGCACGATCTCCTGATACACCTCCGCACTCGTGACGTAGTCGCTGGCGGCGTGCGAGTGGAGAAACTCCGCGATCCGGTCCCGGTTGGGGTGGGGCGCGCCCACCAGGTACATCGGCACGTTGGAGTCAATGAAGATCACGGCCGCGCTCGATGTCGGCGAGCATCTCGTCGATGTCGCCGGTGGGATGACCGCAGCGCAGGGCGCGATCGAGCGCCTCCAGCCGGCTGGCCGGGCTCGGACCAACCTGGCTGTCCCGCGCCGCACGCAGCGCTCGCCGCGCCCATTCGCTCACGGTCAAGCCGGCGCGCCGGGCGACCTGGCGCAACGACGCCACCTCGGCTGCGGACATGACGATCTGCAGGCGCGTACTCATACTCATGAGTATACTTATCTCGACCGGTCCGCAACCACTGCGGACCACGCCGCTCCCATTACGTGCGGCGCACGGCGCTCGACCGACCACGGCCCCCGACGACCGGCTCGCCACCTCCGCGAATGGCGTATATTGTGCTCGGCGCCACGATATTGGACGACGGGCGCCTGGTGCTGAACCGGCGATGCGCATCAACAGGCTGGATATCAACAACTTTCGGTGCTTCGACGAGCGCTCGTTCACCTTTCACGAACGGTTCACCCTGCTGGTCGGCGCCAACGCCACCGGCAAGACTGCCGTCCTCGACGCGCTGGCGGTCGCCTTGGGGGCGGCGTTGATCCCGGTGCCTCACGCGTTGAGCGGCTCAATCCACCATCGGGACGTCCGTCGCACATATCAGCAGATCGGCGAGACCGGACACTTCCGGGAACACTATCCGGCCCGCATCGAAGCGCATGGCTCGATCGAAAAACACAGCGTCATCTGGACGCGTGCCTTGAGGTCGGCGAAATCGCGGACCACGCGTGGAGGATCGCGAGCGATCCGCGAGGCAATGAACCAACTCGTACAGGGGAGCGCCAGCCACGACGACGTACTGTTGCCGTACATCGGCTACTACGGAACGGGTCGGCTTTGGCGAGAGCAGAGACTGCTCTCCGAGGGCGGCATCGATCCGGCCAGACGAAGCTCTCGCTACGTCGGATACCAGAACTGCCTTACCCGAGCTCGTCGGCTCGACACCTCTCGGCCTGGGTCAAGCGCCTCGCCCTCATCGAGGCTCGGAGAGGCCCCCTCGCAACTCTCCAGGCCGTCCTTCGTGCTATTGCCGATTGCGTCGAAGAAGCTGTCTCCGCCTATTTCGATTTCGAGGAGGACGATATCGTCGTCCAGTTCGAGACCGACCGGTTTCCGTTTCGTTCACTGAGCGATGGCCAACGAAACATGGCCGCCACCGCCGCCGACATCGCGATGCGCTGCGCACAACTCAACCCGCAACTCAAGAACCGCGCGCGCCTCGAAACACCGGGCGTAGTCCTGATTGACGAGGTCGATCTGCACCTCCATCCTCGGTGGCAGCGCACCGTCGTTGGAGACATGACCAGAACTTTCCCCAGGCTCCAGTTCGTCGCAACCAGCCATTCGCCGTTCATCGTCCAGTCGGTAAGCGATGGCGGGGTGATCAACCTCGACAGAGAGGGCTCCGAACCGGAGACACCGCACGACCAGAGCGTCGAGGACGTCGCCGAGAACATCATGGGCGTCGATCAACCGCAACGAAGCAAGCGCTTCCAGGAGATGATGAAAGCGGCGGCAGAGTACTACCGACTTATCGAGGGCGCCACCGGAGAGACCGATCCCCGGGAAGTTCAGGCGTTGCGCGACCGGCTCGATCGGCTCGAGGAACCCTTCGCCAACAACCCCGCCTACGTTGCGTTTCTTCGTTTGCAACGCGCGGCGAGGAATCTTCAATGAGCCGCAACGGCGCGACAGAACCAGCATCCCGACGAACGGAATCATCGCATGCGACGAGTCGAGCGCGGACCTCACCCGGTGGATGGAAACAACAATCCCAAGACGTTCCACCCCTACCGCAGGGCCAAGGCATACCTTCTCGAGCGGATCGGCGGCTATTGCAGCTACTGTGAGCGAACGGGCGATCTTCATATCGAGCACGTCGCGCCCCGGCGGCAGCGGCCGGACCTGAAAATGTCGCCGGAGCGGCCTTCGAGGGTCAGCTACGCCAGCACCCGCGCGCCGGCGGTGTTGACCGGCCCGACGTAGCGGTCGCTCTCGAGTCCGGCCGACTCGAAGGCCGCCTCCATCACGTCGGCCACCGCGTCGGCCAAGGCATCGGACTCGGCGAACGCCAGGACGCTGGGCCCCGATCCGGAAATCGAGCAACCGAGAGCGCCGGCATCGAGCGCGGCTTGCTTGACCTCGGCGAATGCAGGCACGAGCGGCGCACGGACCGGCTCCACCAGCGCGTCCTGGATGCTCCGGCCCAGGAGCGCCAGGTCCCCGGTGTGGAGCGCGGCGACCAGCGCTGCGACGTTCCCCAGATTGGCGACGGCCTGCCCGATGGTGAACCGCCGCTCGGCCACGAGCCGCCGCGCCTCGGCGGTCAGCACCTGCGCGTGCGGGTGAACGAGCACCACTCGCAGGGCGTCGGGCACGGGCAGCCGGATCAGGTCGAGGGGGTCGGACGCCCGAATCAGCACAATGCCGCCCATCACGCTCGGCGCGACGTTGTCGGCGTGCGCGGTACCGGAGGCGGCCGCCTCTCCGCGCAGGGCGCAGGCCACGAGGTCGTCGGCCGAGAGCGCCCCACCGAAGAGCGCGTTGACCGCCACGGCGCCCCCGACGCTGCTGGCGGCCGAGCTGCCCAGGCCGCTCCCCAGCGGCATCTGCTTGTGCAGCCACAGCCGGACGCCGCGGCCGGCGACGGGCAGCCGTTCGATCGCGGCGGCGGCGGCGATGCCGACCACGTTCTCGCGCGGGTTGGTGTTGAGCGAGTCGGCGCCGGACACCTCGACGATCTCCACGCCGGGCTCGTCGCAGATTTCGGCCTCCACGAGATCGCCGGGACGTTCGAGGGCCAAGCCCAGAACGTCGAATCCGGGACCGAGGTTGGAAGCGGTAGCCGGGGCGAAGACGCGTACGCGATCGGGCATCCGGTGATTATCGATGATTGGCGCAAGCAGCCGGCTCGGTGGCGGCGACGAGCATTCGAGACCGAACGCTCCCACCGTGTAGTACGCTGGCGCGTATGGGTAGCAGGATCAGGTCGGCCATCGCCATCGCCGCGGTAATCGCCTGCCCCGCCGCCATCGCGGCAGAGAGGGAACCGACGGCGCCTTCACTGCAGGCGAGTGGAGCGGAGCCGGTCGAGCAGTTTCGGCGACAACTCCAGAACACCCGCGCCCGGCTCGCCCTGACCGATGCCCAGGTCGAGCAGGTCGGACCGATCCTCCAGACCGCGTTCGAGGCCCGGCTCGCGGTGCTCCGCGAATACGGCATCGACCTCCGGGACGGCGCGGGACCCGCCAACGGACTCGGGTTCTTCCAGGCCCGCCGGCTGCGCCGCGATCTCGATGGCGTGCAGGAGCGAACCCTGGACGCACTCGACGACGTGCTGACGGAGGCGCAGATCGAGGCGTACGAGGAGCTCCAGGAGGAGAGGCGGGAAGCAATGCGGGAACGCCTCCGGCAGCGGCGCTGAACGTGGGAAGCTCCACGAGCGTCACGATCCGGAGCGCCGGTGTCGACGACGCCGAGGCCGTCGCGGCCGTGCACAACACGAGCCTGCAGGCTTCCTATCGTCCTCTGATTCCCGAGCGGATCGCGCATCTCGTCCTCGACCCGCCGGAGGTGGCGCCGCGCATCCCCGGGTGGCGGCGATGCCTCGAGCGGCCCCGGGTCAGCACGACCCTCGTGGCCTGCGACAACACTCAGGTCGTGGGGTTCTGCACCCTGCGTTCGACGCCCGGCGGCGATGCGGAGGGAGCAACCGGAGAGATCTGGGCGCTGTTCGTGCGACCCTCGCATTGGCGTCGAGGCATCGGCCGTCTGCTGTGCGAACAATCGCTGGCCGACGCACGCCGGCAGGGATTCTCCGGCATCGAGCTGTGGGAGCTGGAGTCCAATACGAGTGCTCGGAGGTTCTTACACTCGATGGGGTTTCGCCCCGACGGCGGGACGCGGATCTTTCTGGAACACGCGGGCGTCTCGCTGCGCGAGCGGCGCTACCGGCGGACCACGTCGCCGATTGCCCCCGCGCCGACACCGCAGGACGGCGCCGACTGCTGATGCGGCTTGGTTGGGCGGCCAGCGGAGCCGCGGCCGACACGTGACGGGCTACACTGTCAGGAGACTCGGGGAACCGGTCAGACCGAAGGAAGACGCCATGCACGCACGCCACGCCATCGCCGGAGCACTTGCCGCCGCCCTCGCCGTCTCGGCTGCCTGCGGGGGAGCCGCCGCACCCGACGCGGACCTGCCCGATATCGTCGCGCAGTCCATCGCGTACCACGGCGGCGACCTCTACGAGAGCGCCAGGATGACGATGACCATCACGTCGCTGTCGGGGAGCTTCGACATCGAGGCGA
>JAGWAH010000099.1:0-1441 GCA_021296515.1 Acidobacteriota bacterium
CCATCATCGCCTGGGTCCACGGGCTGCCCGTGTTGATGACGTTGTCGAGCACCTCGCGCGAGAGCACCTGCACCCGCGCCGCCTGCTGCACGTCGACCGTCGGCGCCGCGCCGGAAACAGTCACCGTCTCCTCGAGCGCGCCGACCGACAACTGGATGTCGAGCTCGGCCGTGAACTCCGACGGCAGGTCGTAGTTCTCCTGCACGACGCTGCCGAAGCCGGCGAGCGAGAAGGTCAGGCTGTAGATGCCGGGCCGCAGGTTGACGATGCTGTAGCGCCCCTGGCCGTCGGTGACGGCGATGCGGCTGCCCTCGATGAGCTCCGGACTCGAGGCTTCCACCGTGACACCCGGAAGGATGCCGCCGGTGTTGTCGGTGACCTGGCCGCCGATCGCGCTCTGGGCCGCGGCCGACGCCCAGGCCCGCGAGCAGGAGCCAGGCGTACTGGGTTCTGTGGACGCACTGCACGATTCCACCTCCGTTCCGAGAGTATTCCGAACGAACGAGGCGTTCCGCGGAACGGAACCGACGGCGGGCCGACCGTACGCAACGGGAGGAGAGGCGCGAGCGCCCAGCACCGGCCGGTGTCGAGAGGTTCTCCCCAACATCGCTTCCGCTTCCCGGGTGAACGCCAATACCGACGACGCGAGCTCGATTGCGAACGCCTGAGCCGTGGCCACGGAACGCGGCGGCGACTCGGTCAATCTCTCACTATACTCCTCACGTTCCACGACGCAACCCCGAGCGCCTCGTCCGCTTTCGTCGCCGGACGACGCATACGCCCTTGACGTCCATCCTCCGCGCGGGCATGCTCGGCACGAACGGCCGCCGCCATCCGTCGCCGCCGAGCGCCGGCCGCACCGCAACACGGAGGACCGCCATGAGCAAGCGTTTCGCAGGAGCGTCGGTCGCCGCCATGCTCGTCGCCGCGGCGTTGGTATCCCTCTCGGCAACCGGCCGCGCCGCGAGCGGGGCGCAGGCGCCGGAAGCCGACATCAGCGGCGTGGTCACCAGCGCCAACGGCCCCGAGGAGGGCGTCTGGGTCATCGCCGAGACCACCTCCCTGCCGACGAAGTTCGTCAAGAGCGTCGTGACCGGCGACGGCGGCCGGTACCTGATTCCCGACCTGCCGGACGCTACCTACGACGTATGGGTACGCGGCTACGGCCTCGTCGATTCCGACCCGGTGGCCGCGATGCCCGGCGACACGGTGGACGTGGAGGCGACCGTGGCCCCGACGCCGGCCGACGCGGCGAAGGTCTACCCCGCCAACTACTGGTACTCCCTCATCCAACCGCCCGCCACGGGAGAGTTCCCGGGCACGGGCGAGGACGGCAACGGCATCGCCGCCACCCTGCAGCACCAGGACCAGTGGGTCGACATCCAGAAGCAGGGCTGCATGCTGTGCCACCAGCTCGGCAGCCGCATCATCCGCGAGATCG
>JAGWAH010000099.1:1517-11949 GCA_021296515.1 Acidobacteriota bacterium
GCGAGCGCGGCCTGCGGATGTTCGCCGACTGGAGCGACCGGATCGCCGCCGGCGCGGTGCCCGAGGCCCCGCCGCGGCCGCAGGGGATTGAACGCAACGTCGTGGTCTCGATGTGGGAGTGGGGCACCGAGATCGACTACATCCACGACGAGATCACGACCGACAAGCGCGATCCCACCATCAACGCCGACGGTCCGGTCTACGGCGTCAACATCTCCAACGACGCGCTGACGATCCTGGATCCGGTGACCCACACCGCCTCGAGCCTGGACGTTCCGCTGCGCATCGACCCGGACAAGGTGCCGGGGATGATCGCGCAGTCGATGCCGGCTCCGTCGCGGTTCTACGGGGACGAGCTGATCTGGAAGGACCCGGCCAACCCGCACAACCCGATGATGGACCAGAAGGGGCGGGTCTGGATGACGTCGGCGATTCGCAACCGCGCCAACCCCGACTATTGCCGGGAGGGCTCGGACCATCCCTACGCGCGGTACTTCCCGCTGGCCACCGGCTTCCGGTCGGCCGTGTTCTACGAGCCGGACCAGGAGCAGTTCGTGCTGGTCGACACCTGCTTCGGCACCCACCACCTGCAGTTCGCCGAGGACGAGAACCACACCCTCTACTTCAGCGGCGGCGGGCAGGTCATCGGCTGGCTCGACACGAAGGTCTACGACGAGACCGGCAACGAGCAGCTCGCACAGGGCTGGTGCCCCACGGTGCTCGACACCAACGGGGACGGCGCGATCACGAAGCCGTGGAACGAGCCGGCGCTACGCGGCCGGGAGGTCGAGCACGATCCGGCGCTCGACACGCGCGTGTCCATCGGCAGCTACGGCGTCATCGCCGACCCGACCGACGAGAACGCGGTCTGGATCAGCTCGAACCGGTTCCCCGGCAAGCTCGCCCGGCTGCACGTCGGCGACAACCCGCCGGAGAGCTGCGTGACCGAGATGTACGAGGTGCCGTCCGTGCTCGACCCGAACGTGCCGCCGGAGAAGCGCGGCTTCGGCTCGCGCGGGCTCGACATCGACCGCGACGGCGTCGTCTGGACCGCCCTGTCCGGATCGAGCCATATGGCCAGCTTCGACCGCCGCAAGTGCGCCGTGCACAACGGCCCGACGACCGCCGAGGGGCGCCACTGCGTCGAAGGCTGGACCCTCTACCCCACCCCCGGACCGACCATTCCCGGCACCGAGCCGCCGGTGCGGGCCGACTACCACTACTACAACTGGGTCGACCAGTGGGACACGCTCGGACTGGGCAGGGACGTCCCGATTGCGACCGGCTCGAACTCGGACTCGCTGCTGGCTCTCGATCCGGACAGCGGCGAGTGGGTAGTGCTGCGGGTGCCCTATCCGCAGGGCTTCTTCACGCGCGGACTGGACGGCCGCATCGACGATCCGGACGCCGGCTGGAAGGGGCGCGGCGTGTGGGCCACCTATGGCGCGGCGGTCACCTGGCACATCGAGGGCGGCGTCGGCGTGAAGCCGGGAATGCTGAAGTTCCAGGTCCGTCCGCACCCGCTCGCCAACTGACGCACGTCGCGTTAGCCGGCTTGCCCGGCACGTGAGACCTCGACGCCCACGCGGGTAGCGGCTCGCCGGCCGCTGCCCGCGGGAGCTTCCTTCCCGGAGCCGGCCCCGTGTTCCGCGGGAACGCCTGCCGATACGGCATCGGGCCACCCAACCCATCGGACTTCAACCAAAGCACCTTGTGTTTTCACACGTACGGCGATAAAAGTACATGCTGTTTCGTCAGGGACAGCTCGTGCCGGATGTACTCCAACGTCGCGAGATCGGTTATCTGCAGGCTTGGGCGACGCGCCGGCCCCACAAGCCGGTCGTCATTCGTGGCGCGCGACAGGTCGGCAAGTCCACGCTGGTGCGCGAGTTCGCCCGCACCGCGCGACTGACCCTGGTGACGGTCGATTTCGAACGCGACCCCGAGCTGCGGGAAGCCTTCACCCACCGGGATCCGGCACGCATACTGGCGCTGCTCAAGCTGCTGACCGGGAAGACGGCGGCGGCGGGGACGCACCTCCTCTTCCTGGACGAGATTCAGGCCGCGCCCGAAGCGCTCGCGGCGCTGCGCTACTTCCACGAGGAGATGCCCGAGCTGCATGTGGTGGCCGCCGGCTCGCTGCTGGAATTCGCGCTCGCCGAGACCCGCTTTCCGATGCCGGTCGGCCGCGTGGAGTACATGAACCTCGGGCCGATGCACTTCGAGGACTTCGTCGTGGCCATGGGCGAGGCGGACGTGGCCGACTTTCTGCGCGGTCTCCCGCTGAACAGCATCAGGAACAACGCCCTGCCCGCGGTGCTCCACCGCAAGTGTCTCGACCTGGTCCGCCGGTACTGGGTCGTGGGCGGACTCCCGGAAGCCGTCGCCGCGTTCGTCCGGGCGCCGGGCCGCGGAACCGACTTCGAACCGCTATCGCGCGTACTGCAAAGCGTCGTCGCGACCTACCGTGACGACTTCGGAAAGTACGGCCGGTCCCGCGACCGCAACCGCATTCGGATGGTCTTCGATCGGCTGCCTCACCTAGTCACCCGGAAGTTCAAGTATGTGGAGGTCAGCCGAGAGCATCGCGCTGCCGAAATCGCGGCTGCGCTCGAGCATCTGTGCATGGCCCGCGTAGCCTCCAAGGTGTTCCGTACAGCCGCCAACGGGATGCCGCTGGCGGCGGAGGCCAGCCAGCGCCTCTTCAAGTGTCTGCACATCGATGTCGGACTGATGTGCGCCGGCCTCGGACTCGACGTGCTCGATCTGGAAAGACAGAGAGATCCGACGCTCGTCAACCGGGGCGCCGTCGCCGAGCAGTTCGTGGGCCAGCATCTGCTCTACGACGACGCACCGTACGTTACGCCGGCCCTGCACTATTGGGCTCGGGAGGCCAGGAACGCGGCAGCCGAGGTCGACTACGTCATTGCCGTGGGGAGCCGTGTCGTGCCGGTAGAGGTGAAGGCCGGCGCCACCGGCTCCCTCCGATCGCTGCAGCAGTTCGTTCGTGAGAAGTCCAGCCGCCTCGCCCTGCGTTTCAACGCCGATCCGCCGAACCTGTTGAGGGAATCGCGGAAGCTGCCGGATGGAACGGCGGTGAGCTACGACCTGTTGTCGTTGCCCCTGTATCTCGTCGGACAGGCGCGCAGGCTGATCGGCGAGGTCGCGGCCACCAAGCCTCGCAGCGCCGTTTGCCGGTAGCTCTGCCGCGCACGGTGGAAGCGCGCGCCATGGCGCGCCCCTGCGCCTGTCGAGCGGCTGAACACGGCGTCCCGGCGGAAGAAACTCCGCGGGAGGCGCTCCCGCTGTGGCAAAATGGCCGTATGAAGCGCCCGATCCTCGTCGGCGCCGCGCTCGCCGCGCTTCTGGCGCTTGCCGCCAACGCTGCGTTCGGCCAATGGGGATGGGGCTGGCGCACCCGCTATCCGCCCCGTATCCGCCCGCCCGAGCAGCGCGACGCCGGGTTCTCCTTCTGCCGGCTCATGTACTCCAGCGAGTACACCGGGCGCGGCATGGGCCGCTGGTCGACCGACTATCCGTTCGCCGACATCAACTTCATGATCCGGCTGTCGGAGCTGTCGACCACCAACGTGAACTTCGACGCCGACGACGAGCCGATCCACTGGGTGGTCCCGGTCACGAACGACACCATTTTCGGGTGTCCGTTCATCATCGCCTCGGCCGTCGGCTCGATGGTGCTCTCCACCGAAGACGCCGGCCGCCTCCGCGAATACCTGCTGAAGGGCGGCTTCCTGTGGGTCGACGACTTCTGGGGAAGCTGGGAATGGGCGCAGTGGGTCAGCCAGATCGACAAGGTGCTGCCGGCGGCGCAGTACCCCATCGTGGATCTGCCGCTCGATCACGCGCTGTTCAGCGCGATGTTCAACATCTGGGAAGTGCCCCAGATCGCCAACATCGGCTTCTGGCGGCGCTCCGGGGGGCGCACCTCCGAGCGCGGCTCGGACAGCGCCGAACCGCACTTCCGCGTGATCTTCGACGCGCACGGCCGCATCATGGTCGCGATGACCCACAATACCGACATCCAGGACGCCTGGGAGCGCGAGGCGGACGACCCGCGCTACTTCGACACGTTCGCGCCGGACGGCTACTCGCTGGGCGTCAACGTGCTGCTCTACGCGATGAGCCACTGAGCCGTGCCGCGGCGGTGACGCGACGCGGTCGCCCTCTAGGTCCGGCAGCCCACATCCGGACTACTCGGGCTTGCCGGCATGCCTCTTCGAGACGAGGTTGAAGAACGAGAAGAGGTGCTCGACCACCTGCCGGCTTCTCGAGATGAAGAGCGAGTGGTCGCCGCCGGGGATCTCGATGTAGAGGTGCCGCATGCCCAGTTCGCTCATCTTCGCCACCGACGCCCGCACCCCCGCGGTGGGAACGACGCGGTCGTCCGAACCCTGGACCACCAGGAACGGGATGCGGCGGATGGCCTCCGCGTCGACGTAGTCGGCGTTCATGCTGCCGCCGGCCACCGCGGCGAGCCCGGCCCAGATGTCCGGGTAGCGGCTGGCGAGGTAGTAGGTGCCGGCCCCGCCCATGGAGTGGCCCCACAGGTAGATCCGGTTCGCGTCGATGTTGAGCTCTTCGGTGACCAGACGGAAGACGTTCATCACGTCCTGCTCGGCCCGCCGGTCCTGTTCCGTATCGCCCCGATAGCCGTATCCGCCCCGCCGCGTGTAGCCCAGCGGCGTCACCACGACGTACCCGTGGTGCTCCGCCAGATCGAGGAAACCCGCGTAGTTCATCAACCAGTCGTACTGGCGCCCGGCGCCGTGCAGCGAGACCATCAGCGGCGACGGCGTCGCGGCGTCGTAGCCCGAGGGCACAAAGAGCGCATAGGGAATGGTCTCGCCGGTCTCCTCCATCACGTACGATCGATGCTGGACGCGCGGGTCGTTGACCGCGTACTCGTCGTCCCGCGCCTCGCGCTGGGCGAGGACATCCAGCGGCGCGCCCACCACGAGCCAGAGCGCGCCCGCGAGTACGAGGACGAAACGAACGGAATGACGGTTTGTCTGCATCGCTTTCCTCCTGCGCGTTCCGGCCTCCGATGCCACCTCCCGCGAGATGACCTGCTGCGGGGGATCATACGGCGGCGGCGGCCCGCGTGGCGCCGCGCGGGTCCGCTGACGGCGCCCCCGGTAAACGCGCAGCGGCCGAGTGGAGTCGTCAGCAATGGACGGTTTCGTTAGTATTCCCACGTGAGGTGCACGATGAGAAGAGCAATCCTGGCGTTGTTGTCGGCAGTCATCGCGTTCGGCGCTTTCGGCACCCTCGGCGCATCCCCCGCCGCGGCCGAGGACATCGAGATCACCGAGTGGGTCGTGCCCTGGGAGAACACGCGGCCGCGCGATCCGTACGTCGACGGGCAGGGACGCGTCTGGTTCGTCGGACAGCGGGGCAACTATCTGGCCTACCTCGACCCGGAGACGGGCGACTTCCGGCGCTACGAGCTCGATCCCGGAACCGGTCCGCACAACCTCATCGTCGACGACGAGGGGTTCGTGTGGTACGCGGGCAACCGGGCGATGCACATCGGCCGGCTCGATCCGGAGACCGGGGACATCGAGAAGATCATGATGCCGACCCCCGACGCCCGGGATCCGCACACGCTCACCTTCGACCACAACGGGGACATCTGGTTCTCGGTGCAGGGCGGCAGCTTCGTCGGCAAGCTGGGCACGCGGACCCGCACCGTCGAGCTCATCCCCATCGAGGGCCGCGGCCGGCGCCCCTACGGCATCGTGGTGGACGCGAACAACCGCGCCTGGTTCTGCCAGTTCGGCACGAACAAGCTCGCCACCGTCGATCCGGAGACGATGGAGCTCGAGGAGTTCGAGCTGCCCCGCGCCGAGGCGCGGCCGCGGTCGAACGGGCATCTCTGGTACGTCGACTACGCGGGCGGCAACCTCGGGCGTTTCGATCCGGAAACCGGCGAGGTGCAGGAGTGGGCGGTCCCCGGCGGCGCCAGCGCCCGGCCGTACGGCATGTCGGTGGACGATGAGGACCGGCTGTACTTCGTGGAGTCGGGGACCATGCCGAACCGCTTCGTCGGTTTCGACCCGGCCACCGAGGAGTTCTTCGCCTCTACCGAGATCGCGAGCGGCGGCGGGACCGTGCGCCACATGTACTTCCATGCGCCGGCGCGGGAGATCTGGTTCGGCACCGGCGTGCCGTAGTCGACGCGTGACCCAATACGACGCGATCGCCGAGGCGTACCAGGACTCGAAGCAGCTCCCCTTCCGGAAGGCCATCGAGCGCTACACGCTGTTCGAGGCGCTGGGAGACGTGGGCGGGATGGCGGTGCTGGATCTCGCCTGCGGCGGAGGCTACTACACCCGCCTGCTCAAGCGGGCCGGGGCCGCCAGCGTTACGGGAGTCGATGTCTCGCCGGAGATGATCCGGGTGGCCGAACGGGAGGAAGCGCGGACCCCGCTCGGCTGCTCCTATCTCTGCCGGGACGTCGCCGACCTGCAGCCGAACCCCGGCACCGTGGATCTGGCGGTGGCCATGTATCTCCTGCACTACGCGGGGGCACCGGGAAAGCTGCTCCGCTTCCTGCGCGTCTGCCACGACGCGCTGCGGCCGGGAGGACGCATCGTCGGCTTCAACGACAACGTCATGCGCCCGCCGCGGGGAACCGTATCGTGGCGCAAGTACGGCCTCGAGAAGACCGGCCCCCTGTCGGCTCCGAACGAAGGGGACCCCATCCACTATCGGTTCACCAACCCCGACGGCGGCCGGTTCGAGTTCCACAACTTCTTCCTGAAACCGGAGACCTACCACGACGCATTCCGGGACGCCGGGTTCGACGACTTCCGCTGGCTCGGCGTTTCCCTGGAGCCGGGCGAGCGGAACAACCCCTTCTGGGACGACTTCCTCGCCAACCCTCCGGTAGTCGCCTACAGCGCGACGAAGTAGGATCGACACGATGCGCCGCTTTCGTGCCGGCCCGGGCTTTCTCGTCGCCGCCGCCTTCATCGGGCCGGGAACCATCGTCACCGCGAGCCGTGCAGGCGCCGGATACGGAACCGCCCTTCTTTGGGCAGTGCTGTTCTCCGTGGTCACCACCGCCATCCTGCAGGACATGGCGGCGCGGGTCGGTCTGGCCGGACGGCGCGGACTCGCCGAGGCCATCCGCGACAGCCTGGGCAACCCGCTGATCCGAGCGGGCGCCCTGGGCCTTATCGCGCTGACGATCCTGCTCGGCAACGCCGCGTTCCAGACCGGCAACCTGCTCGGCGCGTCGCTCGGTCTCAGCCTGCTCACCGGATTGCCGCAGGGGCTCCTGGTGGCGATTGTCGGCGGGGTCGCCGGCGCCCTGCTGATGACCGGCACGTACAAGACGATCCAGAACGCGCTGGTCGGCCTCGTCGGGCTGATGAGCGTGGTGTTCTTTCTGGTTGCCGTCCTCACCGCGCCGGACATCGGCGATCTCCTCTCCGGGCTGTTCGTGCCGCGGGTGCCGGCGGGAGCACTGCTCACGGTGCTGGCGCTCATCGGCACCACCGTCATCCCCTACAACCTGTTCCTGCATGCGAGCGCCGTCCTCGAACGCTGGCCGGACGCGGAGAGGAACGAAGAAAACATCCGCGAGTGCCGGCAGGACACCCTGTTCTCGGTGGCGCTCGGGGGCCTGATCACGGCAGCGGTGGTGATTGCCGCCTCACCGCTGCTCGGACAGGGTGCGGACGCCGCGGACGCGGCGACGGTGGCGGCGCGTCTCGAGCCGCTGCTCGGCAGAGCGGCGCCGGTGTTCTTCGGGATCGGGCTCTTCTCCGCCGGCGTGACCTCGGCAATCACCGCGCCGCTCGCGGCCGCCTATGCCGCCGGGGGGGCGCTGGGCTGGGGCTCCGATCTCAAGAGCCCCCGCTTCCGCCTGCTCTGGGGCTTCGTGCTGCTCACCGGCATGTTCTGCGGCATCTTCCTGGGCGCGTCGCCCTACCAGATCATCCTGCTCGCCCAGGCCGGCAACGCGATCCTGTTGCCGCTGACCCCGGTCCTGCTGCTCGTCGTCGCGAACCGCAGCGGCATCATGGGCAAGTACCGCAACTCGCGGCCCGCCAACGTCCTCGGCGCGGTCGTCGTTCTCATAATCTTCGGACTGGCGACGGTACAGATGGCCCGTGTTCTCGGCCTGGCGGGTTAGAGCCTCGTCCCCCACACGAATACACATCATGTGGTGTATAGGGATCGGCACAGGAACACACGGGCGCAGATCCCGCGCGGAACGTGATACGCCGACCGCCGCGACGAAACCAGGCGGCCGCATCCACGATGCCCGCGCCTGGCTCACCGCGGCCGGTGCCGGCGCGCTGACGGCGGCGCTGCTCTTCGCAGCTCCCCCGCCAGAGGCGGCCTACGTCGACGGCCCGCCGGCGGCCCACACCGGCGCGTTCGGCGGCGAGACGTGTCACGCCTGCCATTTCGAGAACGACCTCGACGCCCCCGGCGGCTCTCTCACCCTCCGGGGCGTGCCGGACACGTTCGATCGCTCGGAGACGTACCGCATCACGGTGTCGCTGCAGCGAGCCGGGATGGAACGAGCCGGATTCCAGTTGGCCGCGCGCGTGAGCGAAGGAGACGGCGCCGGCGGTCCAGTGGGAGCCCTGCTGGCCCTCGACGGCGATGAGCGCGTGCAGGTAGTGGCCGGGCCCGACGGCACGGCCTACGCCCAGCACACCGAGCCTGGGACCGCGCTCAGGGGCGCCGCAGAAACATCGTGGACCGTCGAATGGCGCCCGCCCGCCGCCGGCGGGCCGGTCGTCTTCCACGTAGCGGCCAACGCGGCGAACGACGACGCCTCGGAGTTCGGCGATTTCATCTACACGGCGTCGGCGACGACGCGCTCGGCCGGCTTCTGACGACTCCGCCCGCCACGGACCGCTCCTCCCATCGTGCTCCCTGGCAGCCCTTCCAACTCGCGGGCGTGCGTCGGCCTCCTGCTATCATGATTCGTTTATCGCTCCCACAGAGACTCCGAGAAAGGACCATCCATCATGCATGCTGCCAGGGCATCGACCGCCGACAAACTGCGAAGACGGCTGACAACGGCGACCGTACTCGCCACGGCGATGACCCTGGGGCTGCTCACCACCGCGACCACCCGTGCGCAGGAATGGGAGAGGCTGCCCGACATGCCGGTGGAGAAATGGGAGCCGGGCACGGTCGTGCTCGACGGCAAGCTCTACCTGTTCGGCGGTTATACCGCCGGCGTGCGCTCCAGCAAGCTCGCGCACGTCTTCGATCCGGCCGCTGGTAGCTGGACGCGGATCCAGGACCTGCCGAGCGCGATCACCCACATGAACCTGGTGCTCGACGGGCGGAAGGTGTGGTTCGCGGGCGGCTTCAAGGACGGCTACCGCGGGCACGCCATCGCCGAGGTGTGGAGCTACGACTTCGACGCCGCTGCTGCCGGGCACGCGGGGCGGCGGCGGGCTCGCCCTCGTCGGCCGCAAGCTGCATTACATGGGCGGCGTCGAGGCGGACCGCGATACGGATTCCCCGGACCACTGGGTGCTCGACCTCGACGAGTGGGCGCAGGGCCGCGCCGTATGGGCGGCAGCCGCGCCGATGCCCGAGCCCCGCAACCAGTTCTCGTGCGTGACGTTCGACGGGAAGATCTACGCCATCGGCGGGAGCAGCTCGACCAGGCGCGGGTCGACGTCTACGACCCGGCGACCGACACCTGGACCGCCGGTCCCCCGCTGCCCAAGGGCCACTCGCACGCCGAGGGCTCGACCTTCGTCCATGACGGCCGCATCTACATGGCCGGCGGGCACACGACCGCCCCGGGCGAATCGAAGCAGGTCGATCCCGACATCCTGGCCTTATCCCCCGGCGGAGACTGGGAAGTGATCGGCAAGCTTCCGATGCCGTTGTCCTCGCCGGCGGCGGCCATCATCGACGGCCGGTTCTACGTGGCCGGCGGCTCGCCCGGCCGTAGCGCCGTGCAGGCCGACATGTGGGTGGGGCGGTTGCCATGAGAACGGTGGGATTCGTCGGCTGGCGCGGCATGGTCGGCTCGGTCCTGCTGGACCGCATGGCGTCCGAGGGCGACTTCGAGGGCTATGACCCGGTCTTCTTCTCGACCTCCCAGGCGGGCCAGCCCGGTCCCGACGTCGGGGGCGGCGCGCCCCTGCGGGATGCGACGGATGTTGCGGCGCTGGCCGAGACCGACATAGTCGTGACCTGCCAGGGCGGCGACTACACGAAGTCCGTTCACGGCGCCCTGCGGAAGAGCGGCTGGAACGGCTACTGGATCGACGCCGCGTCCGCCCTGCGCATGAACGACAGCAGCGTCGTCATCCTCGATCCCGTCAACCGCCGCGTCATCGACCGGGCGGTCGACGCCGGCACGAAGGACTTCATCGGCGGCAACTGCACCGTCAGCCTCATGCTGATGGGCCTGCAGGGT
>JAGWAH010000100.1:0-708 GCA_021296515.1 Acidobacteriota bacterium
GGCCTCGGCCGCCAACCTCGCGTCGTTCGGCAGATTCCTCGGGGTGCAGACGATCGGCCCCGACAAGATCAACCAGCTCCGCCACGTCCGCTTCCTGCGGGACGGCGACGGGATGCGCGCGCACATGCGGCGGCAGGCGGCTATCGTCCGGCCGAAGTTCGAGCGCGTGCTCCACCACCTCGAAGCGGGGCTCGCGGCCGACGGCCTGGCGTCGTGGAGCCGGCCGCGCGGCGGCTACTTCCTCTCCGTCGATGCGCCGGAGGGACTGGCCGCCGAGATCGTCAGGCTGGCCAGCGAGGCGGGGGTGAAGCTGACCCCGGCCGGGGCGACCTTCCCGCACGGGCGGGACCCGCGCGACTCCAACATCCGGCTCGCGCCGACCTACCCGTCGCTCGACGAGATCGACCAGGCCATGCCGGTGTTCGTCACCGCGGTGGCGCTGGCCGCAGCGCGGCAGCAACTCCAGCAGGGCGCGGTCCACGCCTGACGGCCGGATCCGCGCGGAGCAGCCAATGAACGCCATGCGAAGCCGGGTCCTTGCGGGACTGTCCACGCTCGCCGTCCTCAGCGGCTGGGTCGCTCCGGCACCGGCGGCCGGCCAGGCCGCGGTGACGTACGACGACGTGGCGCCGCTGCTGGGCGAGAACTGCGTCCGCTGCCACCGGCCGGGCGGTCTGGGCCCGTTCAGCCTGGCCGGCTACGACGAGG
>JAGWAH010000100.1:728-12545 GCA_021296515.1 Acidobacteriota bacterium
GCGGCGCGTCGGATGCCCCCCTGGCAGCCGGCACGGGCCTACGCAGCGAGCGCCCTCGAGGGCGAGCCCCGACTCACTGGTACCGACGTAGACCTCCTCCGGCGCTGGGCCGCGGCCGGCGCCCCGGCCGGCAGCGGGCGCGGAGCGGCGCCGCCCGCGCCCGGCGTCGACTGGCCGCTCGGAGAGCCGGACCTCGTCGTTTCGATGCCCGCTGCCTACACCGTGGCGGCGGGCGACGGCGTCGAGTACCGCAACTTCGCCCTGCCGGTGGAAATCCCCGCGCCCCGCTGGGTACGCGCCGTCGACATCCGGACGGACGCGGCGGCGCAGGCGGTCCTGCAGCGCGCCCAGGTGACGCTGGACGACACCGGAACCGGGAGCCGGCTTCAGGAGGAGCAGGAGGCCCCGGGCTATCCGGGCCTCGCCCCCGACCACGGCCGCTTCCCGCCCGGCGACTTCCTGGTCTGGTCCGGCGGCCGCCGGACCGCGCCGCGGACGGACGACTTCGCCTGGCAGCTCGATCCGGGCACCGACCTGCTGCTGCAGCTCGGCCTCCGGCCGCGCGGACAGCCGGTGGACGTCCGGGTCTCGATTGGACTGTACTTCGCGGACGAACCGCCGGCGCGGCGGGCGCTGGGCGTGATACTCGACGCGCCGGCGCTCGACATTCCGGCCGGCGAGCCGGAGCACGTCGTCGAGGACCGCTACATCCTGCCTGTCGCGGTCGACGTGACCGGCGTCTACGCCTACATGCACCGTCTGGGCGCGGCGGTGGAGGTCATGGCCGAGGTTCCGGGAGCAGCAGCTCGGGGCCTGCTGCGCATCGACGACTGGCGCTTCGACTGGCAGGACGGCTACCGCTATGCGGAGCCGGTGCGCCTGCCCGCGGGGACGCTGTTGCGAGCGCAGTTCACCTTCGACAATTCCGGCGCGCATCCGCACGCCCCGTCGAGCCCGCCGGTCCGCGTCAGGTATACGCCGGACGACAGTTCCGTGCGGGCAGAGGTCTTCCTGCAGGCCGTGCCCGTCAGCCCCGACGACGAAGCGGAGCTCGTCCGGACCCTGAGCCTGAAGCAGGCCCGCAACGACCTGCTCGGCCTGCAGGCGATGCTGCGGGTGGATCCGGACGACTACCGGAGCCACACCGACCTGGCGGCCCGTTACCTGACCCTCGGCCAGCGAGAACTGGCCCGGCAGCACCTGGACCGGGCGCTGGCCCTGGCCCCGGAGCACGCGACGGCGCACTACAACCTGGGCTCGCTGCTGGTAGTCGAGGGCGATACGGCGGGCGCCATCGACGCGTTCCGCGAGGCGGTCGCCCTGCGGCCGCGTTACGGTGCCGCGCACAACAACCTCGGCGCCCTGCTCGCCGCCACCGGCTCGCTGAACGACGCGATCGTCTACTACCGGCTCGCGCTGCAGTTCGGGGCGCGCGATGCCAGCGCCCACTACAACTTGGCGAACGCGCTGCTCTCGACGGGAGAAATCGAGGAGGCGATAAGCCAGTTTCGCGAGGCGCTCACCCTCACGCCCGACGACCCGGACGTGCACACCAACCTCGCGCGCGCCCTCGTCGCCACCGACGATCTCGCCGGCGGGGTCACCCACTACCAGCGGGCCCTCGACCTGAACCCGCGGATTCCCCTGGCGCTGGTCGGTCTGTCCTGGCTGCGGGCGGCGGCGCCCGACACGGCGATCCGCTCGTCGTCCGAGGCCCTCTCGCTGGCCCAGCAGGCGGTCGCGCTGATCGGCGCCGACCACCCGGAGGTCCTCGACACGCTGGCCGTGGCCTACGCCGCGGTGGGCCGCTTCGACGACGCGCTGTCGACGGCGCGCCGGGCCGCCGAGGCGGCCCGCGGCACCGCCTTCGCGCAGCTCGTGCCAGCCATCGAGGGGCGCATCCGTCTGTACCTCACCTTCCGGCCCTACCGGATGCCGGTCCCGGAACCCTGATCGCCTCCTGCGGACCGACACGCCGCCCGGACGAACGCCTCGACCGCCGAGAACCCGGGCTCCACGGGAACGGCATCCGGCAGCCCGGGCACGTCGTTCCGATCCGCGAGCCACGCGACGCACGGACGACCATAGAGCACCGCCAGGCGCGCCTCGCTCGCCGTGCCCGCCGATCCGGGCAGGACGATCACGACGTCCGACGAGAGCACGTTCAAGTGGTTCCGCGAGGCCGGGCCGGCGCCGCGTGCACCGACCGCGGGCAGATGGGTGCGAACCACGATCTCCACCCAGGGGTTCGGGTATCCCGCTCGCGCGGCGCCCGCCCGGTCGCCCGGCGCGGCGGGCAGGATCCCGATCGCGGCGCCGCGACGGTCCGCCACCCGGACGAACGCCTCGGTGACCGCGGCCATCACGCCCGCTCCACCGCCCGTCAGCAGGTGATACCCGGCCCGCGCGATCCACTCGCCGACGCGGCGGGAGCGCTCGACGTACGGCTCGCGTCCGGACCCCATTACCCCGACGACCGGCAGCCGCGGCGGAGGCTTCATCGGCGCCCACTATAATGTCTTCATGCGGAGCCGACGGCCGCGGGTAGCGCTACCGCCGTTCCCGCTCGTCCTGCTCGTGACGTGTCTGACCGCCGCGTGCGGTGCCGCCGGAGGCGGGTCCTCCGATGCCGCGTCGGGAATGGAGGCCGTGCGGCTCGTCGTCGAGCACCGCTCCGAGTGGCGGCAGCTCTGGATCGAGGGCACGACGGACCTGCCCGACGGGGCGTTCGTCGACTACCAGGTGGCGCACGAGATGAGCGACACCACGCCCGCGGACGAATGGCCGGCCACCAACCTGATCGAGTCCGGGCGGGCATCGGTGACGCAGGGCCACTTCTGGACACAGATCAACACCTTCAACTGGCCCCGCGGCAGCGTGCGCATCGTGGTGCAGTTTCCCCTGCCCCCGCAGCCCGCGGAGGTCGAGGCGCGCTACGGCGCGTTCGGCGAACGCCTGACCGGCGACAACGTCGTCACCGTGGCCGGAGCGCGGGTCGTCGAGGTCGAGCACGTCTTCGATCACCGCCGGTAGCAACTACCGGACCATGCTCGACGCGTGGAACCTGCACATGGCGCGGCTGCTCAAGGACGCGGGCGGCATTCCGGCGCACGGCAACCAGCGGTCGGCCCGGGACGCCGGCTGCCGCTTCGACCACCCGAACCCGCTGTACCGATAGCCGGAGAAACACGAGGGATACGGGCTCGGGTACCAGATGTGGTAGCGTGTCTGACGGCGTTCGGAACGACGCTGATCGGCGGGGCGTAGCGCAGTCGGTAGCGCGCCTGCTTTGGGAGCAGGAGGTCCCGAGTTCGAATCTCGGCGCCCCGACCACTCGCTTCGACAGTGCGAATTCCAGCCCGATTCCCGCTTCCCACGGCGGATCTGCCGGACACGCCCGACGGTGCCCGCCGATGACGGCGCCGCTGAACAAGTCGCCGCTGCTGGTCTTTCTGCTCCTCGGCAGCGGCCTGTTCGCCGGCCAGCGCTGGCTGGCGGACGCGGGCGACGAGCGGCGCGTCGTCACGGTGACGGACGAGCAGGTCGACGCGCTTCGCGCCCGCTGGGACGCGCAGTGGGGCCGGGCGCCTTCCGACCGGGAGCTGCAGGGCCTGCTCGACGAGGCGGTCCGGGAAGAGATCCTCTATCGCGAGGCGTTGCGGCTGGGCCTCGACCACGGCGACCCGATCGTGCGCCGCCGGCTCGCAGAGAAGATGACCTTCATGCTGGAGGACAATGCGGAGGTTCCGGCGCCGACGGGCCGTGAGGTGGAGGAGTACTTCAGCGCGCACGCCGAGCGCTACCGCGAGCCTCTCCGGACCACGTTTCGGCACGTGTTCCTGAGCAACGACCAGCGGGGCGACGGGCAACGGCGCGCGGCGGCGGTGTTGCGCGAGGTGCGCAACGGCGAGGAAGGAAGCTGGCGCGGCGCCGGCGACCCGTTCAGGCTGCTCAGAGAGTACACGGACCGCACCGGCCGGGAAATCGCGGAGCTGTTCGGCGCGGACTTCGCAACCACGTTGGGCGGCCTCGCGGTGGGCGGTTGGCATGGCCCCGTCGGCTCGGTGCACGGGACGCATCTGGTCCGGGTGATCGGCCGGAGCAGGCCGCAGCCCCCGGCGCTCGACGGCGTCCGGGAACGGGTCGCCCGGGATCTGCTGGAGGCGCGGCGCCGCAAGCAGAACCGGTACGCGTTGCAGGCATTGCGAGAACGGTATGACGTGCGGCTACCCGTCTCCGCGCCGCTCGCGGAGCGGCCGTAGGAGCCACGATGGCAGCGATCCGGATGGCTGCGACCGCGGTGGACGGCCCTTTCCGGGAGCGGCCAGGGACCGGCCGGCGGACCGAAGCCCGCGGGCCACGGCGTGTGCGCCGGCCGCGACGATGGCCGGCGCTGGCTCTGCTGGGAGCGTTCCTGTTCCCGTCGACCGCTGCCGCACATGAAGTGCGCCCCGCCTACCTCGAGGTGACGGAGGTGTCCGCCGGACGCTTCGAGGTACTCTGGAAGCAGCCGATCCTGCCGGACGCCGATCCCGGACTCGTCCTCCGCCTGCCGATCGCGCCACGATTCCCCGCGCACTGCCGGGAGAGCGGCCGCGCGCTCCCCGACCTGACGGCGGCTGCCCTCATCGAGCGCTGGACGCTGGCCTGCGGCGACACCGGGCTCACGGGCGCGGAGATCTCCATCGACGGCCTGCCGCGCACCCTTACCGACGTCCTGCTCCGGGCGCGCCTGCTGGACGGGACGTCCGTCGATCACCTGCTCCGCTCGGAAGCGCCTCGCGTGGTGCTGTCTCCGGGGTCGGGCGGCGGGGCGGCGGTCCCCGCCTACCTGCTGCTCGGCATCGAGCACCTGCTATTCGGATTCGACCACATCCTGTTCGTCGTGGGCCTGCTGTTCTTCGTACGCCGGCCGCTGCAGCTCGTGCAGGTCGTGACGGCGTTCACCGCGGCGCACAGCGTTACCCTGGCGCTGTCGTCGCTCGGGGTGGTGACGCTGTCGCAGCGGGCGGTCGAGGCGGCAATCGCGCTGAGCATCCTGTTCCTGGCCGTCGAGCTGGCCCGCGGCGCGCAGCGCGAACGGTCGGCGATGGTGCGCTCGCCGTGGGCGATCGCCTTCGGCTTCGGCCTGCTGCACGGCTTCGGCTTCGCCGGGGCGCTGGCCGAGATCGGCCTCCCCGAGTCGGCCCGCGCGATGGCCCTGCTGTTGTTCAATGTCGGCGTCGAGATCGGACAGCTCGCCATCGTCGGCGCGCTGCTGGCGCTGCTGCAAGCGGTTAGAATCTGGCGGGTCCCGGTGCCCGCGTTCGCCGCGCAGATGCCGATCTACGTCATGGGCACGGTTTCCGCCTACTGGTTCGTCGAACGGGTGCTGTCGATGGTGCCGGCCGTACCCTGATCGCCGCGCCCACCCGGACCGCGTTGGAGGTGTCATGCCACGTCACGACCGCCGTTCAGGAGACTCTCTCGCACACCGCCGGCGGATTGCCGCACGGCTCGGCGCCGTCGCGCTGCTCGGTCTCACACTGTCCGGCTGCGCGGGCAACGACGGCGAAGTAGCGGCCGCGGGGCCACCGAGCGCGGTCGAGCGGCAGGGCGGGGTGGAACCACAGGGCGCCGCCGAATCGGCCGGCGCCGCCGCGACGGCCGCCGACCCGCTGCGCAACGTCTACTTCGGCGACCTCCACACGCACACCAACTTCTCCTACGACGCGTTTCTCAACGGCACCCGGGCCACCCCCGACGACGCCTACCGCTACGCGCAGGGCGAGCCGCTGACGCACGCCGCCGGCTTCGAGATCCAGCTCGACCGGCCGCTCGACTTCTTCGCGGTCACCGACCACGCCAGCTTCCTGGGGATGGACCCCGATCAGGAGGCCTCGCGGCACCCAGACGCCGAGCTGGCGCGGCGCATCGCGGCCGGCGAGCTGACCGGCGCGGAGCGGGGCGCGGCGTACGCCGACATCCGGGCCCACACCCTGGGCACGCGCGAGGGCCTGCTCGACCTGGATGTGGTGCGCTCCGCCTGGCGCGAGACCATCGCCGCGGCCGAGCGCCACAACGATCCGGGCCGCTTCACCACCTTCATCGCCTACGAGTTCACCGGCAGCCCCGAGAACCAGAACCTGCACCGCAACGTGATCTTCCGCGGCAGCGCGGCGCCGGAGGTGCCGTTCAGCCGCCTCGACTCGTTCAACCCCGAGGCGCTGTGGGCGTGGATGGACCGCAACCGCGAGGCGGGAATGGAGGCCCTGGCCATTCCGCACAACTCGAACGGCTCCAACGGCCTGATGTTCCGGCTGGCCACCTACGCCGGCGAGCCGCTCGACGCCGCCTACGCCGAGACCCGCACGCGCAACGAGCCGCTGGTGGAGATCACCCAGACGAAGGGCACGTCGGACACCCATCCGGCCCTCTCCCCCAACGACGAGTGGGCGGACTTCGAGATCTGGTCCTACCGCATCGGCGGCGGCACCACCCCGAGCCAGCCTCAGGGCAGCTACGTGCGCGAGGCCTACCTGAACGGCCTGCGCCTGGAGGAGGAACGCGGCATCAACCCCTTCCGCTTCGGCCTCGTCGGTGCCACCGACAACCATGCCGGCTCGGGCGCGCCCAGCGAGTCCGACTACTTCACCGCCGGCGGCCGACCCCAGCGGGGCGCCTCGATCCCGTTCGACCCGCCGCGGCCGGACGGCAGCCTCTACAGCGCCTCGCCGCTCGGAGCGATCCGCGGCGCGTCGGGACTGACCGGGGTGTGGGCGGAGGAGAACACGCGCGAGTCGATCTTCGACGCGTTCCGGCGCAAGGAGACCTTCGCCACCACCGGGCCGCGCATGCGGCTGCGCTTCTTCGCCGGCTACGACTACGCGGACGATCTCGCGGACGATCCCGATCTCGTTGCGGCGGCCTATGCCGGCGGCGTCGCCATGGGCGGCGAGCTGGCGGCGCCGGGCGACCGGGTTCCCCGCTTCCTCGTCTGGGCGAGCCGCGATCCGGCGGGCAACCCGCTGGCGCGCCTCCAGGTCATCAAGGGGTGGATCGACGGCGGCGAAGCGCACGAACGCGTCTACGACGTCGCCTGCTCGGACGGATTGTCCGTAGATCCGCAGACGCACCGCTGCCCCGACAACGGCGCGACGGTGGACCTCGGCACCTGCGCCGCGAGCGATGACGCCGGCGACGCCGAGCTGCGCGCGTTGTGGGCCGATCCCGACTTCGATCCGGCGCAGCGCGCCGTCTACTACGTGCGGGCGCTCGAGAACCCGTCCTGCCGCTGGTCCACCTGGGAGGCCGTCCGCGCCGGCGTGGAGCCGCGTCCCGATCTTCCGGCCACCATCCAGGAGCGGGCCTGGTCATCGCCGATCTGGGTCACGCCCTGACCGTCACGACGCAACGGCTCGGAACCTGGTGGCGCCGGGAGGCGGCGCCGGCCGTCCGCACGCAGCACGCGGCCGGCGGGGTGCTCTCCGGCATGCTCGTCCTGGCGATCGTCGGCGCCGTGTGGCCGGCGGTGCCGGAAGTGTCGGCAGCACTGCTCGCGTGGGTGGCGCTGGCCCTGCTGTGGCCGGGAATCGGCCGTCGGCAGCAGCTCCAGGCGCTGGTGTTCGTCGCGGCCGGCGTGGCCGCCTTGCTCTGGGGCGCGAGCCGCGGGGCGCCGCTGCATATCGACAGCCTCCTGGGCCAGAACCAGCCGATCCTGTCGATGCTGGCCTCCATCACCCTGCTGCGGCTGCTGAACCGCCCGCCGCGCACCGACGACCCCGAGCTGCCGCGCGGCCTGGGCGCCTACCTGCAGAGCATGCTCGGCGTTCACGCGTTCGGGTCGGTCATCAACATCTCGGCCGTGATCATCATGTGCGACAGACTGACGCGCATGCGGCCGCTGGGGTTCGACCAGGCGCAGCTCTTCAGCCGGGCGTTCAGCGCGGTCGCCTTCTACTCCCCGTTCATCGGCGGCGTCGCCCTGGCCCTGTCCTACACCCCCGGGTCGAGCCCGCTGGTGATGATGCTGTTCGGCCTGCCGCTGGCCGCGGCCGCTTTCCTGCTGCTGTACTGGTTCGCCCGCAGGAGCCGGGACGAAGACGTCGGCGGCTTCCGCGGGTATCCGCTGCACCCGCAGGATCTGAAGGTGCCGCTGGCGCTCGGCGCCGGCGTCCTCATCGCCTCGGTGGCGATGCCCGGCTATTCCGTGCTGGCCCTGATCACCATGGTCACGCCCGCGGTCGTCGTGGGAGTCCTGCTCAAGCGCAGTGGCCTGCGCGGGTTGCGGCCGGCGCTTGCGGAGTACGTGCGGGAGCGCGCGCCGCAGATGGGCGGCGAACTGGCGCTGTTTCTCGGCGCCGGCGTGCTGGCGGCGGGCGTGGTGGCAGCGGCGGGAGCGGGCGACTGGACGATCCTTCCGCGCCTGGACGCCTTCCACGCAAGCCTGCTGGTGCTGGCCTGCATCGTGACGTCGCTGGTCTGCGTCCACCCGGCGGTACTGGTCGGGGTCACGGTGGCGCTGGTGGAGACCATCGAGGTGGACCCGACGCTGCTCGCCACGGCCTTCGCGATGGGCTGGGGCCTCGGATGCGCCGTCAACCCGTTGTCGGGCGTCAACGTCGTGCTCGCCACCCGCTACGGCGCCGACAACTGGCGCATCGCGCGCAGCAACACCGCCTACAGCGCGTCCCTGTTCGTCGTGGCGGTGGGGCTGCTCTACCTGTACGAGTACACGCGGCTGTAGCCGGCACTGTCAGTGGCCGTCAGCCGACGAGTCGGAGCAGGGGCCGCTGACGATCAGAGGGTGGGGCGACAAGCGGAGCCGCAGCGTCAATCGGCGGACTCGCGGCGCTTGAGGGCGTCGATGACCAGCGCCCGCAACTCGCGAATATCCTCTTGGACGTCATCGATGCTCGCGTTCACGTCGTCGAAGCGCGCGTTCACGTCGTCGAAGCGCGCGTTCACATCGCTGAAGCGTGCGTTCACGTCGTTGAAGCGCGCGTTCGTCGAACATGTCCCGACAGCGAGCGTGACGACGATCGCGCCGACGCCAAGAAAGAACGAAACCCGGTCACCCGACGGCATGCCTCTACGTTAACACACTTGGCGCACGCCTGCCGCGAGCGATCAGAAGAACGCGCGCGCGTGCCATGAATCGGACGCCGGCACCTCCCACCGCCCGGCCCGCACGTCGCCCAGGCTGGTCAGCGTGTTGTTGAACACCGTGGTGCCGGGACCGACCTCGCCCGCCTCGGCCAGCTCCGCGAACGCATCCCGCGGCACGCGGGCGATCTCCCTGCCCTGCCGGAACAGCACCGGGGCGTGGTCGACCAGCTCCACGCCGATCTCCTGCTGCAACGCCTTCATCTGCCGGACGAGGGCGTCGACGGAGCAGCCGGACGGACCCGCCGCGCGCTGATCCACCGCGACGAACAGGAATTGGTCGTACTCCACGGCGCGTCCCGCGGTCAGCGGCATCCCATGCGCCCCCCACTGATCGATGAAGGCGTCGACCTCGGACAGCAGCCGTGCCCGTTCCGGCTCGGTCAGCTTCCGCTCCGCCGAAAAGATCCAGACTCGTGCATCCTCGGGCAACTCATCGAAGGCAATCCGCGGCATCCGCTCCTCCTCCCGCTCGGGGCTTCTCATTAGAATACAGCCCCGTGACCACCCGCAGGACAGCCCCCGCAGAGCCGGTCGCCGCCGTTCACGCCATCGCCGCGACGATCCACGGGCGCTATCTCGTCGCGCCCGCGGAGAGGCCCGGACCGGCGCCGCTGCTGGTCGGATTCCACGGCTACGGCGAGCACGCCGAGCGCCACCTGGCCGAGCTCGACCGCATCCCCGGCGGCGAGCGGTGGACGCGGGTGGCGGTGCAGGCGCTCCACCGGCACTACAGCGAGAACCGCCGGCACGTCGTCGGAAGCTGGATGACCCGGCAGGACCGCGAGCTGGCCATCGCCGACAACGTCGCCTACGTTCACGACGTGGTCAGCGCCGCGCTGCGTGCGCACGAAACGACCGGTACGCTCGTCTACTGCGGCTTCTCGCAGGGAGTGGCCATGGCCTACCGCGCGGCGCTGCGCGCCGGACATGCCTGCCGCGGCATCATCGCGCTGGCGGGCGACGTCCCGCCGGAGCTGCGGGGGGACCCCGACATCGCGTGGCCGCCGGTCCTCATTGGACGAGGCCGGCTGGACGCGTGGTACACGCGGGAGAAGATGGACGCCGACCTCGCCTTCCTGGAGAGCGCCGGCGCGCCGGTGACGTCGCTCGTCTTCGACGGCGGCCACGAGTGGACGGACGACTTCCGTGCGGAGGCGGGGCGATTCCTGGGAGGACTCACCTGATGGCCGTGCCCTTCACCGTCACTCTCCCGGGCGGGGAGTCGGTCAAGGCGCTCGACTACCCGGCCGACGCGCGGCCGGCTGCGACCGGCACGACGGTTGCCCCCGACACGACGCTCATTCTCGCCCACGGAGCCGGCGCGCCGCAGACCCACCCGTTCATGACCGCCTTTGCGCGGGGCCTGTCGAGCCGCGGCATCGGCATCGTCACCTTCAACTTCCTCTACAAGGAGCGCGGGCGCCGCGCCCCGGACCCGGCGGCCCGCCTCGAAGCGTGCTACCGATCCGTGATCGCGGCAGTGCGCGAACGTCAGCCGCGAGCCGGCCGGCGGCTCCTCGTCGGCGGCAAGTCGATGGGCGGCCGCATCGCGTCGCAGGTGGTCGCCGCGGACACCCGGGCCGGGGCGTCACCCGGCGTCGATGGTCTGGTTCTCCTGGGGTATCCCCTGCATCCGCCGGGCCGGCCGGACAAGCTTCGCGACGCGCACCTGCCGGCGATCACCGCGCCGATGCTGTTCGTGCAGGGCAGCCGCGACACGTTCGGCACTCCCGACGAGCTCCGCCCGGTGCTCGCCGGGTGCACCGCCGCGGAGCTCTTCGTCGTCGACGGCGGGGATCACTCCTTCAAGATGCGTGGCAAGAGCGCCCCGACCGAGACGGCGATTCACGCGCGCGTCCAGGACGCCCTCCGCGACTGGATCGACCGGCTGTGAGGGGTGTACCCGCCGCCGCCGCGCGCAAGCGTCCGTGGTTCACCTTGACTCGGCACCGGGGCGGATGTAGCGTGCCATCCAAGGATGGACGATCGCGGAGCGGGAATCTGCCCGCCGTCTGTACACTCCAGCATCGTTCGGATCCGACCGCCGTCGCGTGGCGCCCATCGGATGTCCCGTCGTTCTCCGTAACCGGCAAGGAGGCGTATCGATGACTCGCAGCAGCCCATCGGACCTGTCCCGGACGAGCCCCGCGACCCCGCTCGCCCGCTGCACCATGCCTGTCGCGTCGAGAAGATTCCGTTCGAGTGACGTCCAGCGCGCGGCCCGGCGCATCGGGTCGGCGCTCATCGCCGCGGTGTTGATCATGCCCGTCGCCGCTGCGGCACAGGGCCAGGCCTCGGGCATCGCCGGCTCGGTCACCGACGACACCGGCGGCCTGCTGCCCGGCGTTACCGTCGAGGTAGCCAGCCCGGCGCTGATCGAAGGCTCCCGCACCGTCTTTACGGATGGCCAGGGAAACTACAACGCCATCAACCTCGTGCCTGGAACCTATTCCGTCAACTTCACGCTGCCGGGCTTCTCGACGGTCATCCGCGAAGGCGTCGTGCTGACAGCGGGCTTCACGGCCAACATCGACGCCGAAATGGCGGTGGGCGGGATCGAGGAGACGATCACGGTGACCGGAGCGAGCCCACTGGTCGACATCCAGAACACCGTCGCCCAGCAATCGCTGACGACCGAGCAGCTCGAGACCCTGCCGACCGGGTTGAAGG
>JAGWAH010000101.1 GCA_021296515.1 Acidobacteriota bacterium
ACAGTTGTGTCTTGGCTTCATGGACGTTCACGACGGGCATCGCCGGCTCCTCTTCTACCGGCCAATCTAGCCAGGAAACTGGTCGGATCGCAAGATCGTCGGCGACGGCCATTGGCAGACTGGCAATAGTCATGGGCACGCAGCCTGCCCGCTCGCTGCTCGAGCGAATCGGCAACCTACTCGACCCGCAACGCCGCTATCGGCTCGACGCAGCTCCACCTCCTCCGACCGCAGCGCGTTCCGGCAGCGAGCGTTACGGCGTTTCGGTGTTTCTGGTTTCGGTATCATCTCCGAGACGCTGGCCGGTGTGAGGCAGTTGTGTGCCTATGCGCCGGAAGGTGTCAACGTGGAACTCTCTCGCGCCGCGGGCTGCCCGGATGCGATCGGCGTACGAGCTCGACCGGACCCGCCGCCGATGCGCGGAAAGTCGCTCCGCGTGTAGAGCGGGACGTAGGTGCCGACCTCCCTGCGGATATTGGCTGCGCCGTCCTGTTCCCCGCGGTCGACGAGGGCCATCGCGGCGACGACCTCGCAGTCGGCCGCGCGCGCTTCCTCGACCGCCTTCAGCAGGGAACCGCCGCTCGTGACGACGTCGTCGACAATCACGACCTTCGTTCCCGGTTGCGGCGGATTCTCCAGTCGGCGCTTCGTGCCGTGGCGCTTCGGCTCCTTGCGGACGTAGAAGCCCCCGATCGGACACTCGCGGGCGTACGACAGCGCCACCATGGAGCTGACGATCGGGTCCGCGCCATGCGTCAACCCACCGACGGCCCCGGGGCGGTCCGGGAGCTTCTCGAGCGCGTCGAGGAAGGCCATCCCGACCAGGTAGGCGCCGTCCGCGCTCAGCGTCACCGGTTTGCAGTCGAAGTAGAAGTTCGACTTCGCGCCGGTGCTGAGGGTGATCTCACCGGTTCGAAACGCGCGCGCTTCCAGGAGATCGCGGAGTTTCCTGCGGGTGTCGGTGGGGTTGTCGATCATTGTCTGGAATCACCTAACTCATTCAAATTCCGTGAATTGTACCGCTCCGGTCAAGTCGGCTCAGGGTGTCGGCGCAGCGGTCGCCGCCACGTCGCCCATCCACGCCGCGCTCGACACCAGGCGCAACGCGACGAGAACGAGGACGGTGCGGTAGAGGCGCGTGAAGAGAACCTCGTCGACGCGATCGAGTAGTCGGCTGCCCGCCGCCGCACCGGCAATCACCAGCATGGACATCGCCATCAGCAGCCCGAGGTGCTCGCGGTACGAGAAGCCCACCCAGCCGAACGCCGCGATCTTCGCCAGGTGTCCTGCCCCCTGACAGGCCGCCGCGGTGCCTACCACCCCCCGCCGCGAGAGGCCGAGATGCGGAAAGAACGGCGCGACGAGCGGCCCGACCGCCCCGACCAGGCTGCCCAGAAAGCCGGCGATGCCGCCCAGCACCGCGAAGCGGCGCGCCTCGCCGCCCGCACCGGCGGGACGAATTCGCAGCCACTCGGGCCGCAACGTGGCGACCAGCACGAAGACGCCGATCAGGGTCGTGCCGAGCGCTGCCGGCATGGCGAGCGCCACGCGCGCCCCGGCCAGCGCCAGCGGCAGCAGGAAGAGCGAGTACCAGCCGACGACGCTCCACGCCACATGGCGCCCCTGCACGACTGTGCGCGTGCCGTTGGAGACCAGTTGGATCACCCCGTGCAGCGGAATGGCGGCGGCCGGCTCGAAGAACAACAGCATGGTCGCCAGCAACACGGTGCCGCCGGCCAGGCCGACCACCGCCGACAGCGCGGCCGTCGCGAATGCGACGGCGCAGAGCAGAGCGACGGTCACCGGGTCCATGCGGGGGAATGATAGAGCCCGGCCGTCGAATGCTCGCGGCAGGCGCGATGTTCCCGCCGGCCGCCGCGGCCAGCGTCACGTACCAACATGTCACAATCCCTCCTGGACTTCCTTCTGCACGAAACGGAGCCGATCGACCCGTTCGCCGAGGAACCTTCACGAAAAATCGAGTACTCGGCGCTTCGCCGGGCGCCGTACGTCACGAGGGTGTACAGGAACGTCACGGCCCGCACGTTCTATCGGGAGCTGACCAGACTGGCCGAAACGGGGTTCATCAAGTTCTTGGTTCACGAGCCGGAACCGACCATCGAGATCGACTTCGGGGCGATAGGCAGGTACTGACTGGATTGCGATGGCGACACAACCAGCGGGGCGAGGACGCCGGCTGCTCGAGAAGGCCCAACTGATCCTCGCCCACGTCGCGGCCGTGGTAATCGGGTTCGTCCTGATGGTCTTCGGCCTCGGTCTGGGGGTGACGATGGTCATGCTGCCGGTCGGTCTCGTCGTCGGCCTGTTCGGCGTCGGGGTGTTCGTGTGGGGTCTGTTGGGTCACCTGGGGAGCGACGAGTGAGATAGGGCCTGCCCGACAGCCGGTGCTCCCGGCCCAGCTCCGCGAGACGCTCGATAAGCTCGGAGTGGCCGGTGACGTGGAAGATGTAGCGCAGCTACTGGCGCAACGCCGGGCGCGCGAGTGGCGCGAGGCGCACCGGTAGCAGACGCTCTACCGGAGTCCCTGTTTCCGCAAGTGCAGGCTCTCTCCGCCGCGGCTCATGCAGCGGCGAGCCCGCTCAGTCGAGGCCGGGCACGCCCCTGACCCACGCCGTCGGGCCGTCCTCCCACTTGTTGTGGGTCAGCCGGACCACCGTACCGTCCGCCAGGCGGACGGCGTGCAGCTCGCCGTACGGCTGCGGCTGGAAGACGACGCGCAACAGCGGCAGCTCGTCGCTGAACTCGCCGCGCTGGGAGGTGAAGAGCACCCACTCGTCGTCCGGCGAAAACCGCGGATGCATGTCGTGGCCGGGGCTCCGGGTGAGGCGTTCCGGCGCGCCCGGCCGGCCCTCCGCGTCGAACGCGATGGTGTAGAGCTCGAAGTTCCCGTCCCGGAGCGACGTGAACGCGATGCGATCGCCCGCCGAGGAGAACGCGGGCATCGTGTCCGTCGCCTCGTGGTGCGTCAGCCGCTGCACGCCGGCGCCGTCGGCGTTCATCACGTAGATCTCGGCGTTCCCGTCGCGCATGCTGCGGAAGACGATGCGGCGCCCGTCGGGAGAGAAGTCCGGGAACGCGTCGTTGGCGTCCGAGTCGAGGGTCAGGTCGACCCCCTCTCCGCCGTCGGCGCGGATCTTCCAGATGTCGACATCCACGTTCCCGGCCGCGAACGGCGGCCCGACGGCGAACGCCAGCCATTGGCCATCTTTCGACCACGAAGGTCCCCAGACGGAGTCGGGACCCCGGTACCGATCCGCCCCGGCCAGGTCGAAGACCACGCGCTTGCGGGCGCCGTCGACCCCGGACGCCACGAGGCGCGCGAACGCCTCGCTGGTGGCGATTTCTCCCGAGGTGGGATCGATCGCCGGCAGATAGCCCCGGATGCCGATCAGCGACACGCTGCGGTCCGGCATGTCGACGGCGAGCGGCGGGTGGATGAGAAACGCCCCGGGCGCGTCGCTCTCGAACCGGGGCGCCGGATCGCCCGGTCCCGGCCCGTGCGCCAGCAGGCGCCCCGAGACGGGGTCGTAGGCCGGCGCCCAGTAGTCGCGGGCGGTGTCGCTCTCGATCCGCGGGTCGGAGCCGTCGGGCTGCGTGCTGACGATGGTCCAGCGGTCGTCGCGGCGAGTCGTGAAGGCGAGCCGGCCGCCGGGCGCGGGAACCGGCGAGAGCGCCGCTTCGCCCGCCGGGGAGATCGGCTCGGGCCTGGCGCCGTCCATGCCGTCGATGCCGGTGCGGTAGATGCGCGGGTCGCCGTCGCGCTGCGAATAGAAGACGACATCCCGGCCGTCCGGCGTCCAGGCCGGCGCGCCGTCCCAGCTCTCGTGGTGCGTCAGCCGCCGCACGTCGGTCCCGTCCGCCCGCATCACGTACAGCTCGCTGGCCAGGTAGGTTGCCGGCGGACCGGCCCCGGTGCTCGTCGCCACCGTGGTGTCGCGGCTGCTCGAGAACAGAATCCGCGCGCCGTCGGGCGAGAAGGCCGGGTTGTAGTCTCCCGCCGCGTGCCGCGTCAGGTTCACCGCCTCGCCGGCCGCGGACGGTCGCTCGGGTCGGAACGGGATCGCGAAGACGTCCGCGTTGCCGTCCCGCGTGCCGACGAAGAGTAACCGCCGCCCGTCCGGCGAGATGGCGGCCGCATCTTCCATCGCCGGGCCCTCGACCAGCGGCCGCGGCGCCGCGTCACCCTCGAGGTCGAGCACGTAGAGGTCCGGATTGCCGCTCCGCTCGGAGGTGAACACCACCCAGCGCCCGTCCGGGGAGAGCGTGCCGTTGTAGTCGAGCCCCGGATCCGTCGTCAGCCGCCGGGGCTGCGAGCCGGGGCTCTCGAAGAGGTACAGATCCCAGTTGGACGGCTGGATGCTGCTGTAGACGATGGTCTCCCGGACCGGCTCGGACTCCTGCGTGCCTTGCAGGCGGCCCGTCGCGACGACGAGGACGAGGAACCCGAGCAGGCCGGCCCGCGTCAGACTCTTGCTGTAGACATCCATGGAAGTGTCACTCCGGCAGAGCGAAGACGTAGAGCGCGTTGCCTCCCTCCGGCTGGAAGATCTCCGGGCGTAGCTGCGCCGTGAGGCCCCGGAACGCGCCCCCCAGCGAGGCCGGTACGGCGAGGAACTGCCGGCCACCCGCCTCGTAGGTCATCGGATAGCCGTGCGCCGCGGCGCCGAGGCGCGTCTCCCAGAGGACGTCCCCGGTCCGGATGTCGAACGCCCGGTAGTAGCGGTCGGCGTCGCCCGCGAAGACGAGGCCGCCGGCCGTCGTCAGCGTCGAGGTCAGGAAGGGGGCGGGCTGCTCCCGGCTCCACAGCTCCTCCATCGTCCGCACGTCGTAGGCGGCCAGCTTGCCGACGTTGCCGTCGCTGCCCGGCATCTCGCGGAACTCGGAGCGGCCCGCCGCGCCGCCGCCTCCCTCCACGAACTCCACCTCGCGGCCGGTCAGGTACATGCAGGCCTGGTGGAGCGGAATCACCAGCGCGTGGGCGCCGGGGTGGTATGCCGACGCCTGCCAGTTGTGGCCGCCCAGCAGGCTGGGGCAGGCCGGCACGCGGTCGCCGATGCGCGCGTCGATGATGTCCTGCCGGTAGGTCAGCTCGCCGGTCGTCCGGTCGATCGAGGCGAAGACGTCCTGGTAGACCGTCTCGCGCAGGTCGACGAACGCGCCGGTTCGCCGGTCGAGCTTCCAGAGGATGCCGTCCTTGCCGATGGTGAACAGCCACTTCTCGCCGCCGGCGTCGACCAGCACCCGCTCGTAGACGATGTCGAGGTCGAGCGTCTCGCCCGGCGCGTGCTGGAAGTACCACTGGACCTGTCCGGTCCGCGGGTGCAACGCGAGCGTCGAGTTGGTGTAGAGCGCGTCCTGCCGCGTCGTCATGCCGCGGCTGGCCGCCACCCACGGCTTGGCCTGCGCCGTGCCGATGTAGAAGAGGCCCAGCTCCGGGTCGTAGCTGCCCGGGATCCACGAGTCGCCGCCCGCCCGCAGATACGGCGGCGTGTCGCCCCACGATGCGTCGTTCGGATCCCCGGGCAGCGCGATCGTCGACGTGCGCCACAACTCCTCGCCGGTGTCCGGGTCGTGGCCGGTGATGAAGCAGGTCTGCTCCTTGTAGCGGTTGCAGCCGTTCATGCCGCTGACGACGACGCCCTCGGCGACCACCGGACCGGAGTTCTGGCGGAAGCCCTGCGTGTAGTCCGCCTTCACGGCGCGCCACGCCTCGGCGCCGGTCCGCGCGTCGAGGGCCACGAGCGCCGCATCGTGGGTGGCCAGGTAGACCTTGTCGCCGTAGAGCGCCAGGGTGCGGGTCGCGGCCCGCTGCGGCGCGCCCACCGGTACTGCCAGATGACGTCCCCGGTAAGTGCGTCGATCGCCTGCACCACGTTCCCGGGACTGGCCAGGAACATCACCCCGTCGTGCACCAGCGGCGTGGTCTGGTTGTTCCCCTCCCGGATCGCCAGCGTCCAGGCGAGCTGCAGTTGGCCGACGTTGTCGCGCGTGATCCGATCGAGCGAGCTGTAGCCGTGGCTGTCGCGCGTCCGCCGCCAACTCAGCCAGTCGCCCGGCGGCGGGTCCGCGAGCATCTCGTCCGTCACCGGACTCAGCTCCTGCGGCAACTCCCGGTTGACGAACCGCGCCGGCCGCCGCCGGGGCACCTCGCCCGCCTCCGCCGCACGCCGCGCCTCGGCGATGTCCGCCGCGTCGCCGATGGTGACCGCCGCGTCGGCCGTCAGCGGCGCGTCTCCCGGCCGGGCGCCGTTCGCGTCCAGGATGTAGGCGACCAGGTTCAGGTAGACCTGATCGCCGAGCGATCCGCCGCCGCCGGGCGGCATCGCGTCCCGCAGATAGGTGAACAGCTCGTCCGTGGTCTGCCCCGCCCAGCCGTTCAGGAAGTCCACCCCGCGCAGCGCCGGCGCCTCCGCCCCGTCCAGCACCTCTCCGTGGCACTCCCCGCACTGCCGGGCGTACACGGTCCACCCGGCCGCGGCCTGCTCCGCCGTGAAGCCCCCGTCCACGCCCGGGGGCTGTGCCGCCGCCGCGACGCTCCCCGGCCGGACACCCGGCTCGCCGAGGGAGCCGACCGCCGCGATGAGTGCGGCGACCGCCATCCGGACCACCACCGCCGCCGCAACGCCGCCGCGAGTTCCCTTCGCCATGATCGCCACTCCCCCGGCGCCGTCGGAAGGCGCCTGCAGACCGCGTGGCCGCCCGTGCCGCCCTTATACCACCATCGGGGCGGCAGAGACGCGGCAAGGTTACGATGGAGCGGCGACTCCCGACGAAAGCGCGACTCGATTCGGAGGCTTCCATGACCGCGAAACCGCTCGCGACCTCGCACGAGGACCTCTCGGTACAGACCGTCGTCACGCCCGACGGCGTGGAGCTGCACGCCGAATCGGTGGGCCGCGGCGACGCCATCCTCTTCGTGCACGAGTACGCCGGCGATCATCGAAGCTGGGAGCCGCAGATGCGGCGGTTCGCTCGCAGCCATCGCTGCATCGCCTACGCCGCCCGGGGCTACCCGCCGTCGCAGGCGCCGGCGGACCCCGGCGCGTACTCGCAACAGCGCGCCGTGGATGACGCCGTCGCCGTTCTGGATCGGCTCGGCGTCGAGGCGGCGGACGTGGTCGGCATCTCCATGGGCGGCTTCGCGGGACTGCATCTGGCCATGCAGCACCCGGCGCGGGTCCGGTCGCTGGCGATCGCGGGAACGGGCTACGGAGCCCATCCCACCGAGGCGCCGCGCTTCCGCAAAGAGAGCGAGGCCATCGCCCGGCTGATCGAAGAGTCGGGAATCGAGGCGTTCGCCCGGCAGTACCTGTCCGGACCGGCGCGGGTGCAGTTCCGGAACAAGGATCCGCGCGGGTGGGAGCAGCTCGTGCGGCAGTTGGGAGAGCACTCCGCGGATGGCGCGGTGCGCACGATGCGCGGCGTGCAGCGGGAGCGGCCGTCGTTGTACGCGCTGGAGGCGGAGCTGTCCGCGATCGAGGCACCGGTGCTGATCCTCGCGGGCGACGAGGACGACGGCTGTCTGGAGACCGGCCTGTGGCTGAAGCGCGTCATTCCCCGCAGCGGTCTGGCCGTCCTGCCGAAGTCCGGCCACACGCTGAACCTGGAAGAGCCCGACCTCGTGAACGCGTTCATCGCGGACTTCCTGGGCCGGGTGGCGGCCGGGGCGTGGGGGCCGCGCGACCCGCGCGCCACGCCGGGGGCCATCACGGGCATCTCCTGACCCGCGAACATCGCGGACGAGGAGGAGGCCGACGAGGTCAACCTCCTCCTGATTCGCGGCGCCACCTCCGTCAGTCGTTGGTCATCGCCTGCCCCGGCCAGCGGTCGTCGATGGGCTTGGCGGGATCGGCCGTGATCTTCAGGTCGGCGCAGTGATGGTAGGAATAGCCGCCCGGCGTGTTGTACACGTGATCGGCCATGAACTGGATGACCTGCAGCGTGCACTTCTCGCAGTTGATGTTGGGGATCGGGATGTCGGCTTCCCAGGGATCCATCGGGGTCTCGGGCCGGAACGAGGCGCGCTGGTCCCCTACGGGATAGTGCGTGAACAGGCCGTCGGCGAGGACCGGGATCTGCGGCGGGCTCTGGATCACGCCCCAGACCGAGTAGAGGCCCCGGTCCGTCCACTCTTCGACCGCGGTCGGATCCGCCGGCAGCTCGTTGCGCGAGTTCACCGAGAGCGCGACCCGGTAGTGGCCCGAGTGGAAGATGGTCTCCTGGATCTTCAGGTGCAGGTTGGACCCGCCGGTGACCTCGGTGACGATGCCGGACAGGATTGCCTCGTTGTCGCCGGTCGGGTTGCCGCCGCACGGACCGACCTTCTGGGGGTTGCCGAGCCGGTCCAGGTTGATCCAGGGCGCCGGTTCCAGCAACTGGAAGTGCGCTTGGGTGTCGACCGGCAGCATGGCCAGCGCGACGGCCGCGGCGAACAGGAAATGCAGTAGGCGCTTCATCTTGTCGTTCCTCCTCGATGGACCCGGTGATTCCGATGGATGGCGGCCTCCGGAGCGCGCCACGACGGATGCTGGCACGCCGAGGCGCCCCGTATTGTAGCGGCGTTTCGTCGCACCTTGCCACGCAGCCGCCTCCCCGCCCTCGGTGCTGCGCGGCGTTTCACCACGGGCTCCCGGTGGTCGAGGCGTCCTCTCTCCGCGACGCCCGGTCTCCGCGGTGTCGACTGCTATCATGGTCGCCGGTGGGCGGCGCAAGTCGAGACCGCAGGCCGTCGTGTTCCGCAGCGGAGGGCACCATGAACAGACGCGACTTCATCAGGACGTCGGTCGGCGCCGGGCTGCTCGTATCGGCCTACCCCCGGTCCCTGTTCGCGCGATTGCAGGCGCAGGGGCGCCGCGGGACGATGTTCGACAAGATCTGGGATGCGCACGTCGTCGCCAACCTCGGCGGCGAGACCGATTTGCTCCAGGTGGACCGTTGCATCGGCGGGAGCCCCACCCAGGTCA
>JAGWAH010000102.1 GCA_021296515.1 Acidobacteriota bacterium
GCACCGCGCCAACCCGGTGTGCTCGAGCTGCCACCGGCTGATGGACCCGCCCGGCTTCGCGCTCGAGCAGTTCGACGCCGTGGGCAAGTACCGGACGCACAACGAGGCCAGCGCCCCGATCGACGCGTCCGGGATCCTGCCTGACGGCACGGTGTTCGAGGGTGCGGCGGGGCTGCGCGACGCGCTCCTGCGGCGGCCCGACCTGTTCGTGACCACGTTGACCGAGAAGCTGCTGACCTACGCCCTCGGCCGCGGCGTCGAGCATTACGACGCGCCGGCCATTCGCGCCATCGTCCGCGACGCCGAACGGGACGACTCCCGGTTCTCGTCGATCATTCTGGGCATCGTCGAGAGCGTGCCCTTCCAGATGAGGAGATCCGCATCATGATCATCACCTCCGCGGGCTCGGCGCCACCGTGGCGCTGCCGCTGCTCGACGCGATGGTGCCGGCGCTGTCGGCGATCTCGAAGACGGCCGCCGCGCCGGTCAAGCGCCTCGGCTTCATCTACCTGCCCAATGGGGCGGTGCTGCAGACGTGGACGCCGAAGGGCGCGGGGAGCGACCTGAAGCTGTCGCCGACGCTGAGCCCGCTGTCGCCGTTCCACGATCAGACGCTGGTCTACACGCGCCTCGCCCACGGGCAGGCCGAGCCGCTCGGCGACGGCAACGGCGAGCACTCGCGGGCCAGCTCGGTCTGGCTGAACGGCGTGCACCCGAAGCACACCGAGGGGGCCGACGTGGAGGCCGGCGTCACCGTCGACCAGGTGGCTGCGGCCGCCATCGGCACGGACACGCCGCTGCCGTCCCTGGAGCTCGCCATCGACCTCGACTTCCTGGTCGGCAACTGCGAGAACGGCTATAGCTGCGTCTACATGAACACGGTGGCATGGCGTACCGCGACCACGCCGCTGCCGATGGAGAACAACCCGCGCGTCGTCTTCGAACGGCTCTTCGGCGACGGCGGCACGCGCGACGAGCGGTTGAACGAGCTGCGCAAGGACCGCAGCATCCTCGATTCGGTGACCGACGACCTCGCCTACCTGGAGCGCGATCTGGGGACCGCCGACCGCCGCCGGCTCGACCAGTATCTCGACGCGGTGCGTGCGGTGGAGCGGCGGATCCAGTTGTCGGAGGCGCAGGGAGCCAACGCGCTACCGGACGATCTCGACCGGCCGGCGGGCATCCCCGATTCGTACGAGGACCACGTCAAGCTGATGTACGACCTGATCGCGCTCGCGTTCCAGGCCGACATCACCCGGGTCTTCACCTTCATGGTGGGCCGCGAGCTCGGCGGCCGGACCTATCCGCAGATCGGCGTGCCCGACCCGCACCACGGGATCTCGCATCACCGGAACGACCCCGAGAAGCTCGCCAAGCTGTCGAAGATCAACCGCCACCACGTGGAGCTGTTCACCTACCTGCTCGGACGGCTGCAGGACGCTCCGGACGGCGACAACACGCTGCTCGACAGCTCGATGGTGCTCTACGGCGCTGGCCTCGGCGACAGCAACGACCACCTGCACTACGACCTGCCGGTGCTGACGGTGGGCGGCAAGGCGGCCGGGATGCGGGGCGGGCGTCACCTGCGGTACCCGAAGGACACGCCGATGACGAACCTGCTGGTCAGCATGCTGTACAAGGCGGGCGTGCCGGCCGAGAAGCTCGGCGACAGCACCGGGCGGCTGAAGGCGCTGACGGACGTGTAGAGGACCTGAGGCGATGATGACGAGAGCAGCAGCGCGGCGCGGTGTGAGGGTTGCGGTTTCGTCGACGGTCGCGACGCTGTTGCTCGCCGGTGCGGGCATGGCTGCCGCGGCGGTCGACCTGCCGCTCGTCGACGCGGTGCGGGCCGGCGACGCCGAACGCGCCCGTGCGCTCATCGCGGACGGCGTCGACGTCGACTCGTCCGACGGCGACGGCACGACGGCGTTGCACTGGGCCGCGCTCAACGACGACGTCGAGACGGCCGGGGCGCTGCTCGCGGCCGGCGCCCGGATCGAGGCGGCGAATCGCTTCGACGCGACCCCGCTGGCTCTCGCCGCCGAGAACGGCAGCGCCGCCTTCATCGAGCTGCTGCTGGACGCCGGAGCAGATCCCGACGCGGCGACGCCGGAGGGCGAGACCGCCCTGATGACCGTGTCCCGGACAGGCCGCGCCGACGCGGTGCGGCTTCTCCTCGGCCGCGGCGCGGATCCGAACCGCGCGGAGGGCTGGCGCGGGCAGACCGCGCTGATGTGGGCGTCTGCCGAGAACAACCTGGCCGCGGCGGACGCGCTGCTTGCCGGCGGGGCCGACGTCCATGCGCGGTCCACCGGCGGCTTCAGCCCGCTGATGTTCGCCGTGCGGGCCGGCTACCGCGACATGACGCGGCTGCTCGTCGAGGCCGGCGCGAGCCCGGAGGAGACGCTGTTCGACGGCACCAGCGCGCTGGTGCTGGCCACCAAGAACGGCCACTACGATCTCGGCGCGTACCTGCTGGGCGCCGGCGCCGATCCGAACGCCGACGACCAGGGGTGGACCGCGTTGCACGAGATCAAGTGGACGCGCCGGCCGAATCTGGGCTTCAACAACCCGCCGCCCATCGTCACCGGCTCGATGACCGATCTGGACTTCATCCGCAAGCTGGCCGAGCACGGCGCCGACGTCGACGCCCGGATGACGAAGGAGCCGAACAACCGCTACCGCAACGTCCTCAACCGGATCGGCTCCACGCCGTTCCTGCTCGCCGCCAAGGCGGCCGACGTCGAGATGATGCGCCTGCTCGTCGAGCTCGGCGCCGATCCACTGCTGCCCAACGAGGACGGCACCACGCCGCTGATGGTGGCGGCCGGCGTCGGCATCTGGGCGGTGGGCGAGAGCCCCGGCACCAACGAGGAGGCGCTCGAGGCCGTCGAGTACGCGCTCGAGCTCGGCGGCGACGTGACGACCGTCGACGACAACGGCGACACGGCGCTGCACGGCGCCATCATCCGCGGTTCGGAGCCGCTGGTCCGCTTCCTGCTCGACCAGGGCGCCGACATCGAGGCGACCAACGAGAAGGGCTGGACGCCGTACCGCATCGCCAAGGGCGTCTTCTACTCCAACACCGGCAAGCGCTGGGCCGAGATGGAGACGCTGCTGCTCGAGCTCGGCGCCGACCCGTCCAGCGCCACCGGCGCGGACAACACCATCTCGGACTGGACCATCGACGACCCGATCTCGCCGGACGTGCGCTGACACGGCCAGCCGGCGGGGCCGGGGCACGATCGCGAGATGGTCACCGTCGTCGAACAGAAAAGGCGTCAGAACGCGGAAACGGTCCACGCCCTCGGCGGCGAGTCGGATCTTCGCCGTAGCGATCGGTCGGCCGAGCGAACCCGTCTTCTCGCGCCCCGATGTCCTGATAGCGTTCGGTCGGCGTCGATAGCGCGGAGACGTAGACCGGAACTGCTGCGATGCGGACGATCGGTTCAGGCTTGGTCGATGGCCAGGAGGTCGGCGCCTGCGGCCTGCCCGGCGGCGCGGAGAGCCCGATCCAGCGTGGCGAGCGGCATCCGCATCCGCATGGCGAGTTCCAGGTACATCGCGTCGTAGGCGGAGATTCCGTGTGCTCTCGCCAGGTCGAGTGTCTTGCCCCACGTGCGAGACGTGGATACCGGGTCGATATCGATGGGCAGCGCGTCGAGATGTGCGAGGATGCCGGGCCACTCATCCTGCGCGATCCGCCCGCGCCGGGTCGCGACGAGCAGGACGTTCGCCGTCTCGATCGGCCACAGCGCCGGGACGAAGGCACGGGTCTCGATCAGCGCGTCTCGCAACCGGTCCGTCGAGGTGGTCGCCTCGTCGGGGAAGACCCACGCCATGGTCATCGAGCAGTCGAGCACGAACGCCATCAGTAACGCCGCCCGTCCTCGATCATCTGCCGCACCGACAGCCCTCCCAGGCTGTGAGTCTTCTGGAACTCCTTCAGGCCGTCGATGGCCGCACGGATTCTGGCCGTGTCCCGCTGCCGGAACGGGATCAACTCGGCCACGGGCTGGTTGTGTCTGGTGATCACGAACCGCTCGCCCTGCTGCACGCGCTTGAGCAGCTTCGGCAGATGCGTCTTCGCTTCGAACGCGCCGATCTCAGACATTGGAGACTCCTCCACGAAAGGACAGGATGAACAGACCGTACTCAGACCGGTCTATATTTCACAGCGTACGACAACCGTCCACATCCTGGGAAGGGGAGGGTCTTTGGCAGAAAAGGCGGGAAAAAATCCCCGAGCGGTCTCTCGGCACCTCTGGTTGACAGCACCAGTCTGACTAGTTACTCTTGCTTGCGTGAGCCTCGTCTATTCGACCTACGAAGCCAAGGCGCGGTTTTCCGAGGTCATCCGCCAGGTTCGTGAGGGCAAGGTCGTTACGGTGTCCTACCGCGGGGAGCCGGTGGCCGAGATCCGTGGCATCCAGCGGGAGCCGCAGACTTTTGAGGCCCACCTCGACGAACTCGAGCGGCGGGGAGTGCTCGTGCATTCCGGCCAGCCGAAAGGGACCCGGACCGGGTTGGGGCGGCGGCTTGGCGCCTTGAAGAGGTTTCTGGAAGATCGGAACGAATGAGCGTCGCCTACGTCGACACGTCGGTGTTGGCTGCGATTGCCTTCGAGGAGAATGATGGCTCGTCGCTGGCGCGTCGTCTCGACGACTTCTCACGCCTGCTGGCGTCGAATCTGCTCGAGGCGGAACTGCGTGCGGCCTGCGCCCGCGAGCGCTTCCGCTTTTCGGACGGTCTATTGGCGGACGTTACGTGGGTGCTTCCGGACCGATCGCTGGGGCCCGAGCTCGACAGAGTCTTGAACGCGGGCTACCTGCGGGGCGCCGATCTGTGGCACGTGGCCTGCGCACTCTATGCCACGCGGGCGCCGGGCGATATCTGGTTCGTCACGCTCGACGAGCAACAACGTCGGGTCGCTGCGGCGCTCGGGTTCCGGGCCTGACCGGTTCTCCGCCTGCAGCAACCAGTCCTGCACCCGGTTCGGCACAGTCGCCGGGATTGCTCCCGCCCCGGTCGCCCGGGGCAGGAGCACCCATCCCTCCGGCGGAGGCTATTCGCCCGACGGCATGCGGCAGGCGAAGTTCTCCGCCTCGTCCGTGCTGCCGCTGCCGGTGTAGACCGCCTGCGCGGGATACGGGCAGAGCGGCCGGGTCCGATCCACCTCGCCGTCCTGCACCCGGGCCGCGGTGATCTGGTCGGGCGCCTCGCCCTCCTCAACCCACCGCTCGAGCGCGGCCAGCATGTCGAAGCGGCTCGGGCCCGCTCCGCCGCCGCAGTGGCCCATCCCCGGCGCCATGAAGAGGCGGAACGAGTCGTGGACCTCCTCGCGGCTGCCGATCAGGTCGACGACGCGGTTGTAGTACTGCGTCACGTTGGCCGGCGAGATCTGCGGGTCGCTCCACCCGTGGTAGGAGAGCAGCTTGCCGCCGCTCTCGAAGAACGGCTTCAGGTTCGGGTCGAGCGCGTTCAGCGTGTCGTTGTCCCGGTCCTCGGCGAGCACGATGTCGGTCTCGAAGTTGAACTGGTCGACGGTCCACTCCGGGTCTGCGAAGGTCAGGTAGCGGAACTGCTCCACCCCGGTCGACCGCGCGGAGTTGGTCCACCCGAAGTCGGTCCAGCCGAGCTCGCTGCCCGGCAGCAGGCCGGTGATGGGCCGCCCGGTCCTGGGGTTCTCGGGTGAGGAGTAGAGCATCCGTACGGTGCTGACCTGGGCCGCGGTCAGGCAGGACTCGTCGCCGGCGTCCTCGCAGAGCAGGGTGCCCGGATCGAAGTCGCAGCTCTCGGGGTCGCCCACCACGCCGTCCTCGACGCCGTCGGCGGCGTCACAGGCGGCGAGCACCGCGTCGTGCACCAGTTGCCGGTCGGCGGCCAGGAGCCGCATCGACTCGTCGGCCTCCAGGGGCTTCGCCACGCGCAGCGAGCCTCCCGCGCGGCCGGTCCAGTCCAGGCCCGGGGCGCCGGCGATGATGCCATCGAAGACCTCCGGGAAGCGCTGCGCCGCCTTCATCGCCTGCCGGCCGCCGGCCGAGCAGCCGTTCCAGTAGGAGTAGCGCGGCGCCTGCGGCCTTGGAGACGACGGTCATCTCGTGGATCGAGCGGTAGCCGAAGTCGATGACCTTCTCGGGGTGGCCGAGGCCGAAGCTGGCCGTGTTGCCGACGTGGCCGGTGTCGGTGGAGCTGCTGGCGTAGCCGAGCGCGACGGCTGCCGCCATGTTGCCGTGGCGGATCGAGCCGGTGAACGCGCCGTTGCCCACCGCCTGGTACTTGCCGTTCCAGCCCTCGGCCGGCAGCCAGACCTCGACCTTGATGTCCGAGTCGTCGGACGGGGTCAGGGTCGCCGACACGCGGCAGAAGGCCGGCAGATCGGCGTACACGCGCATCTGCGCGGCCGACGGGGGACGCCCGCCGCCCGGCGGGGTGAACCCGCCCGCGGCGACCAGCTCCGCTCCGGTGATGGTGGTGTTCGGCAGCGAGAGGGCCATCACGCGCTCGCACGCGGCGGCCTGGGCGGCCTGGGCCGCGACGAGCTCCTGGCTGTCCCCGTGGGTGAGGACGATGCCGACGACGGCGATGCCTACGCCGACGGTAGCGGCAATCACGCGCTTCATGTTCTGCCTTCCTTTCCTTGTGTCCTGGCCCGGCGTTCTCAACAGGGGCTCGCTACGGGAAGAACGCGAGCTTTATCAGCAAGCCGAGGATGAGCGGTCCGCAGCCGAACTTCAGTAGCTTCAGGTCTCCCTCGATCCGGCTGACCGCACGCTCCGGATCGAGCCTGGTGACCAGATCGTCGCTCATTCTTCGAGTCTAGAACATCGCAATCGGGTTCGCGGGACTCCCCGTGCCGCGGGCCACGTTCAGCGGCAGCCCCATGAACATGAACTCGTAGCGGCCTTCCTCGGCGCACGCCGCGGCGAGCGGCTCGAGCAGCGCGTTGTCGAGCAGCGCGACGCCGAAGTTGAACAGCACGCCGTGCATCGGGAAAGCGAGATTGTAGGGGTCGGGCCGGGCATCCATCATGTCCCAGCCGAGGAGCGCCACGTCGTGGTCGCGAACGAACTTCGCGCAGGTGGCGCTGAGGCCCGGGCGGTCCCCGCCGCCGTACTCGCCGCCGGCGCGCACGTAGGGGTCCTTCCCGCTGTAGACCAGCAGCGCGTCGCCGGCCTCCACGGTCACGCCCTCGGCCTCGGCGATCTCTTCCAGCTCCCACCCGTGCACCGGCCGGTCCGGCGTGACGTGCGGCTCGCCGCGGTGGCGCGGCACGTCGAGCAGCACGCCCTTCGTGACGATGCCGTCGCTCCAGGCGTCGATGGCGCCCCAGGCGGCTCCCTGCGTCGTCACACCGGTGTCCGGGTCGCGGCCCTGCCACATCCCGTCGACGTCCCACATGTGACAGAGGGCGTCGATGTGCGTGACGGTCTGGCCGTGGTAGATGAAGCCGAGGTAGTCGACGCAGGCGCCGGCGCCGTTCGGGCGCGGACTCTTGCGGATGAAGTGCTGCGCCGGCTCGAACACCCGGCTCATTGAGACCTTGCGGCCGTTGCGGACCAGGCCGGCCGCCGCGGCGCTCTTCTCCGGGGTAATCAGGTTGACGGCGCCCTTCTGGTCGTTATCGCCCCAGCGGCCCCAGTTGCGGAGATCCCTGTACCACGACTCGACCTCGGCTTGCGAAGGCATCGGCGGGTCCGACTGCGCGGCTGCCGGCGCCGTCCCGGCTGCCGGCGTCGCGGCCGCGGCCGACTGCCGTGCGTGACGTTCGAGGAGCTCCGCGGGCGAGAAGGCGTCGCGAGGCAACTCGCTCCCGGGGTGTGCCCCGCCGGGAATCGCGCCGCGCGCACTGCCTGCGACCCCCGCGCCGGCAGCAGCCGCGCCCATCGTCGTCAGGAACCGTCGTCGTGAAGAGGCCATCTGTGCCGTCCTTTCTTGCGCCGCTTCGTGCGCCTGCTCCGCCGTTCGTTACGCCCACTTCTTGCGCCGCACCGTGCGCGCGCTCCGTAGCGCCGCAGCCGGCGTCACCGACCGGACCGCGCCGGGGCCGAAACCCCGGACGGTCAATGCTACCGCAGCCCGGTGTCCATTGACACGCCGCGTTTCGTTCGTTCAAACTAGGCTGCTTTCTCGCCGTTCGCGGGGTATGTGCGCCCGGCGGCAGGGCCGCCGGCGCTATCCGATCCCCGCCCGAGGCCACAGATGCCGAGAGTTCCGCGCTTCGCGCTCGCTTTGCCGGTGGCCGGCCTCGTCGCCGTTGCCGCCTCCCCGCCCGCGGCCGCACAGCCGGCGGCCGGCGCCGAGGTCGACGGCCGGGCGCTCGTCGGCCGCTACTGCCTCACCTGCCACAACGACCGTCTGCAGACCGGCGGCTTCTCGTTCGAGCCGCTCGACGTCGGGGACGTCGCGGCCCACCCCGAGGCGTGGGAGAAGGTGGTGCGCAAGCTGCGCGCCGGCGCCATGCCGCCCCGGCCCCGCCCGCGTCCCGACCAGGAGACCTACGACGGGTTCCGGGCGTGGCTCGAAGAAGAGCTCGATACCGCCGCCGCGGCGGACCCGAACCCCGGCCGGACGGAGACGTTCCATCGCCTGAGCCGGACCGAGTATCGCAACGCCGTCCGCGACCTGCTCGCCCTCGACGTCAGCGTCGACGATCTGCTCCCGGCCGACGACACCAGCTACGGCTTCGACAACATCGCCGGCGTGCTCGGCGTGTCGCCGACCCTGATGGAACGGTACCTGTCGGCCGGACGCAAGATCAGCCGGTTGGCCGTCGCTTCGCCCGTGCCGTCGCCTACGGCCGAGACGTTCCGGATTGCCTCCGACCTGGGGCAGGACCGGCGCATGGAACGGCTGCCCTTCGGCACGCGCGGCGGCATGGTCGTCGACTACAACTTTCCCGAGGACGCGGAGTACGTCTTCGAGATCCTGCCGGACGGGCCGCTACGCATCGAATCGCACGACCTCGAGGTCACCATCGACGGCGAGCGGATCGGGCTGCTGACCGTCGGCAAGGCGCCCGATCCCGACGATCCGCGCGGGCTGTACACGCCGCAGATCGAGACGCTGGAGGTCCGGACGCCGGTCACCGCGGGGCCGCACGAGGTGGGCGTCGCCTTCCTGCGCAAGACCTCGGCCGAGCCGGAGGGAATCCGCAAGCTGTACCTGCGGCCGTTCACCGGCGAAGGCTCGGGCGGCGATTCGCGCTACCAGCCCTACGTTGAGAGCCTGACCATCGCCGGACCCTACGAATCGAGCGGCGCCCGGCCGGTCGAAGGCACCCCGAGCCGCGAGCGCATCTTCATCTGCCGCCCGGCGCCGGGCGCGACCGCGGAAGACGAGACCGCATGCGCGCGAGAGATCCTGTCGCCCATCGCGCGCCTAGCCTACCGCCGGCCCGTGACCGATGAGGATGTCGAGCGGCTTCTCACGTTCTTCGACCGGGGACGCGCCGGCGGCAGCTTCGACACGGGCATCGAGATGGCGCTGCGGCGGCTGCTGGTGAGTCCCGAGTTCCTGTTCCGCGTCGAGCGCGATCCGGAAGGCGTCGCGGCCGGGGAGACCTATCGGGTCAGCGGTCTGGAGCTGGCGTCCCGCCTGTCGTTCTTCCTCTGGAGCAGCGTGCCGGACGACGAGCTGCTCGACGTGGCCGAACGCCGGGAGTTGAGCGTCCCGGCGGTCTTCGAGGCGCAGGTCGAGCGCATGCTCGCCGACCCGCGGTCGGATGCCCTGGTCGGCAACTTCGCTGGCCAGTGGTTGACGCTGCGCAACGCGGCCGCCGTCCAGCCGGACGAGGACGAGTTTCCCGACTTCGGCGAGGGGCTCCGGCAGGGCTTCCGGCGCGAGACGGAGCTGCTGTTCGCCAGCGTGCTCCGCGAGGACCGCAGCGCCCTCGACCTGCTGGACGCGGACTACACCTTCGTCGACGAGCGGCTCGCCCGGCACTACGGCATTCCGAACGTGCGCGGCAGCCACTTCCGCCGCGTGGCGCTCGACGAGCAGGCGCGAGGCGGCCTGCTCGGCCACGGCAGCATCCTGACCGTGACCTCGTACGCCAACCGGACGTCGCCGGTGAACCGCGGCAAGTGGGTCCTGGAGAACATCCTCGGGACGCCCCCCCCGCCGCCGCCGCCGGACGTGCCGGATCTGGAGACGGCCGCGGGCGGGCAGGCGCTGTCGATGCGCGCGGCGATGGAGCAGCACCGCGCCAACCCGGTGTGCGCGAGCTGTCACCGCCTGATGGATCCGCTGGGGCTGGCGCTGGAGAACTTCGATGCCATCGGCCGCTGGCGCGACCGGAGCGAGACGCGCGGCGCGATCGACGCCACCGGAGAATTGCCGGACGGCACGCCGTTCGACGGGCCGGCCGGGCTGAAGGCGGCCCTGCTGCGCCATCCGGACCGATTCGTCACCACCGTGACCGAGAAGCTGCTGACCTACGCCCTCGGGCGGGGCGTGGAGTACTACGATGCGCCGGCGGTGCGCGCCATCGTCCGCGACGCGGCCGGGGACGGGTACCGGCTGTCGTCGCTGGTCAAGGGCGTCGTCCGCAGCACGCCGTTTCAGATGAGGAGAGCGCCGTCATGATCATCACCAAGTCGTCACTGCCCCGGCGGACCTTCCTGCGCGGGATGGGCGCCACGCTGGCGCTGCCGCTGCTCGATGCGATGGTGCCGGCGGGGACCGCGCTGGCGAAGACGGCGGCGAAGCCGTCGCCGCGGCTCGGCTTCATCTACATCCCGAACGGCGCGAACATGGCGCAGTGGACGCCGGCCGGCGACGGCGGGCCGCTGGCGCTGTCGCGCAGCCTGAAGCCGCTGGAGAAGGTGCGCGACCACGTGATCATCCCGACCGGCCTCGACCACCGCCAGGCCGAGGCGTGGGGCGACGGCAACGGCGAGCATTCGCGGGCCAGCGCCGTCTGGCTGAACGGCGTGCACCCGAAGCGGACCGAGGGCGCCGACGTGGAGGCCGGCACCACCGCCGACCAGATCGCCGCCGCCGCGCTCGGGCAGGAGACGCCGCTGCCTTCGCTGGAGCTCGCGCTGGAGAACAGCTTTGTCGTCGGCAACTGCGACAACGGCTACAGTTGCGTGTATACCAACACGTTCGCGTGGCGCACCCCGACGACGCCGCTGCCGATGGAGCACAATCCGCGCGTCGTCTTCGAGCGGTTGTTCGGCGAAGGGGGTACCGAGGCCCAGCGCGTCGCGCGGCTGCAGGACGACCGCAGCATCCTCGACGCGGTGCGCGAGGACATGGCGCGCCTGGACCGGACCCTCGGCGCCGCCGACCGCTCGCGCGTGACGCAGTACCTGGATGCGGTGCGCGAGATCGAGCGGCGCATCCGGCGCTCGGAGGCGCAGTCCGGCTGGAGCGGCCGGTGGGCATCCCCGAGTCGTTCGACGAGCACGCCCGGCTGATGTTCGACCTGCAGGCGCTGGCCTTCCAGGCCGACATCACCCGCGTCTTCACGTTCCTCATCGGGCGCGAGCAGACCGCCCAGAGCTTCCCGGAGATCGGCGTTCCCGACCCGCATCACGCTATGTCGCACCACCAGTTGGACGCGGAGCGGCTCGAGAAGTACGCCATGATCAACACCTACGAGGTGAGCCTGCTCGCGGGCTTCCTCGAGAAGCTGCAGGCGACGCCGGACGGCGACGGAACGCTGCTCGATCAGTCGATGATCCTCTACGGGGGCGGCATCAGCGACGGCGACCAGCACTCGCACCTGGATCTGCCGTTGATCCTGGCCGGCGGCGGCGCCGGGACGCTGAAGGGCGGACGCCACCTGAAGTACGCGGGCGAGACGCCGATGACCAACCTGCTCGTCAGCATGCTCGACAAGGCGGGCGTGCCCATCGACGAGCTGGGCGACAGCACGGGGCGGCTGCCGATGGCGACGCTGAGCGGCGTCTAGCAGTGACGGGGCCGGCACGAGGAGCCAGGGCGAGATGAAGACGAAGTGGCGGATCGTGGCCGGGGTTTCGGCAGCCCTGCTGGCGAGCGTCGCGGCGGCGGCCGCCGACGAGCCGTTGATTGACGCGGTCAAGGCGGGTGACGTCGGCGCGGTGGGCAGGCTGCTCGCGGAGGGTGTTGCCGTCGGGACGGCGGGAATCGACGGAACGACGGCCCTGCACTGGGCGGCGCATCATGATCGCCTGGACATCGCAGGTCTGCTGCTCGGGGCCGGCGCCGCGGTCGACACGACCAACCGCTACGGCGTGACCCCGCTCGCGCTCGCCTCGGTCAACGGCAGCACGCCGATGATCGAGCGGTTGCTCGAAGCCGGGGCCAATCCCAACCTGCCGAATCCGGAAGGCGAGACGCCGCTGATGACGGCCGCTCGCACCGGCAACGGAGTAGCCATCGAGTCGCTGCTGGAGCACGGCGCCGAGGTGGACGCGGTAGAAGGGTGGCGGGGCCAGACGGCGCTGATGTGGGCGACGGCCCAGAACCAGGTGGCCGCGGTCGAGGCGCTGCTCGCGGCCGGCGCGGACCCGAACGCCCGCTCCGGACGGGGCTTCACCCCGGTGCTGTTCGCGGCGCGCGAGGGGCACGTCGACGTGCTCGAAGCGCTCGTCCGCGCCGGCGCCGACGTGGACGACGCGCTGCCGTCCAACGGCATGAGCGCGCTCGTGCTCGCCGTTTACAACGCGCAGTACGACTTTGCGAATGCCCTGTTGGAGCTGGGGGCCGACCCCGACGCGGCCGGCAACGGCTGGACAGCGCTGCACCAGGTGGTCTGGACGAATCGGCCCAACCTGGGCCGGAACCCGCCGTTCCCCGTGCCGCTCGGCGAGCTCGACGCGTTCGATCTGGTGCGCGCCCTGGCTGCGTCCGGCGCCGATCTCGACGCCCGCCAGACCGCGGAGCCGCGCGACGGCAACCGGAACATGCTGAACCGCATCGGGTCGACGCCGTTCCTGCAGGCGGCCAAGGTCGCCGACTCCGAGATGATGCAGCTCCTGGTCGACCTCGGCGCCGATCCGTCGATCACCACCGAGCAGGGGGTGACGCCGCTGATGGCGGCGGCCGGCGTCGGCATCTGGAAGATCGGCGAGAATCCCGGGACCAACGACGAGGCGCTCGCGGCCGTCGAGTTGGCGTGGGAGCTGGGCAACGACGTCAATGCGGCCGATACGAACGGCGACACAGCGCTCCACGGCGCCATTCATCGCGGCGCGGGCAACGTCGTCCGCTTCCTGGTGGAGAACGGCGCCGATATCGACGCCGTGAACGACAAGGGCTGGTCGGCGCTGTCGGTGGCCCAGGGCGTGTTCTATCCGAACACGTTCAACCGGCATCCGGAGTTGGTGACGCTGCTGCTCGACCTCGGGGCGGACCCGGACGCGGGCTCGCGCCGGCCGGTGGACCTGTCGCCGGCCGAGCGGCTGGCGCTGGCCCAGCAGCAGGACCAGTGAGCGGCGGCGCCGGGCCGGCGCCCGGCTGCCGCAAGCGACGACCAATACTGCGAACCCATCGTGAACGACCGAACGACACAGGTTGGATGACGAGCATCCAGGAGGAGACAACATGAGCGCGCGGACAAGAACGTCATGGCGCACGCTGGCGCGTCTGGCCATCGTGAGCGCCGGCCTCGGTGCCTTGATAGCGGCCTTCGGGGCGGCGCCCAACGCCCAGATGGCCGAGGGCTACATCAGCGGCGTGGTCGAGAGCGCCCACGGCCCCGAGGCGGGCGTGTGGGTCATTGCCGAGAC
>JAGWAH010000103.1 GCA_021296515.1 Acidobacteriota bacterium
CCCATCGACGACGATCGGTCCGCTCGAGAAGGTGTAGCCTTCCTGGCCGCCCCCGACCGGCGTATCCCAGCGCGCCTCCCCCGTCCGGACATCGAGCCCGACGATGTGCGCATCGAAAGTGTTGAGGACGACCAGATCCTGGTAGACGGCAAGGCTCCTCATCTGCGCGGCGCTTCGCCGGCGCTCGTCCATCTCGCGGCGATACTCCCACAGGAAATCGCCCGTGCGCGCGTCGAGCGCCTGGACCACATTGCCCGGGTTCGCGACATACATGACGCCGTCGTGCACGAGCGGCGTCGTCTGCGTCACCCCGGGTTCGAGGCCCCAGGACCAGGCGAGCCGGAGCGCATCCACGTTGCTCCGATCGATCCCCATCCATCGAGGGTGCGCCGCCAATTCAACCAGTCGGCGGGGTCGGGATCCTGCAGCATCGCATCGGTGACCGGGGCCGGTTCCCGGACCTGCGCTTGGCCGAGAACCCCCGTCGCCATGGCGACAGCGGCGAATACGCATACGGTGAGCAATGCGCGACGCGTCATGTCAACCCCCCCTGCCGCTACAGGCCTCGCAACCCTTCCGTCAGGGCGATGGTCACACCCCACGGATCGGTGAGGAACGCGTATCCGATGCCGGACTCGCTGCGCCGGTAGGGCACATCGAACGTCACACCCTTGGCCTCGAGCCCGCGGCAGAACTCCTCGAGGTTCTCCACCTCCAGACCGATGTGGTCGAGCATGCGACCCTTCGTGGGCGCGCCCCCGGCGTCGGGGTTGAAGGAGAAGTTGAAGTTGATGCCCGGCAGGTCGACCGCGTCGTAGCGCCAGCGGATCCCCGGCGCACCGCCGAACATCTCGGCGTACCACGCCTGCGCCTCCTCCACCGCGTCGTCGACCAGGTAGAGGTGCAGGTGGTGCGCGCGGATGGAACCGACCAGCGGCTCGTTGTGCCGCCGGGCGACGGGATCCGCGGCGCCGTCGTCGCGCGTGAAGTTCAGGTTCACCGACGTGTCGTCGAACAGCTCGATGCGCTCGTCCTCCGGCGAGAAGACGTTGGTGACCCCCGAGCCCCGGTCCTCGACCGCCGCGACGTCGGCCAGCGACCGCACGCGGAAGGCCATGTGGTTGAGGATCGACCCCTCGGTGCCGCCCGCAGACTCGCCTTCTTCCAGGATCACCAGCACGTCCGGGAAGGTGATCACGACGGCGGCGGCGACCCGCTCGGCCTCGCCGCCGAGCGCCACCCAGAACGCGGTGTTCGCTTCGACGTCGCGCACCACGTAGTGCAGGTGCCCCATCGCGACCCCGGCCTCGTTGGAGGACGCGATCTGCGCGAGCGCGGGAGAAACGGCTCCTCCCGCAAGCAGCACGAGAACGGTGAGCCCGCCAGTCAGTCTCCGCATGATTCCCCTCCTGATTGGACGCCGCCTGCGTCGGCACCATGCCAAGTGGCGCTGGCATCCGGCGCAGCGTCGTCCGCGCATGGGCCGTTCGCCGGCGGCGCAGACTGCTACCGCGATGGATAGCCGCCGATCCACACCGGGCTCGACCACGCCATCGCGTCGTTCACCTGCCGGACGCGGACGTAGTAGTAGTCGCCCTGCCGCGGGTCGTCGTCGTCGGTCCGCGGGTTGTCCTCGTCGGTGTGGCTGAAGCTGACGTCGCGCGGGCCGTTGCGGATCAGGCGGCGCAGGGTGATCCGATCGTCGGGATAGCCGTCGATGGGCATCGCCCGGTCGACCCCGCCGGCGCTGAGGGTGAGCCGCACCCGGCGTTCCGGGATGTCGGCCGGCGGCCGGAAGAACGGCGGCGCCGAGCCGGTCTCGCGGGCCTCCTCCAGGTCGAGCACGATCGACGCGCTGGGCCGGAGGCCGGACAGCCGCATCCGCAACGAGCTGCTGTCGCCCCGCGTGTTGGTCGCGAAGCTGGCGCCGTTGCGCGCCGGCTCGAGCGCGACGCGCTGCGTGGTCGGGTTGACGAAATCCGTCCCCGTTATCGCTTCGAGGACGGCCCCGTTCACGCGAAGCTGCCCGCGCCAGTGGCGCCAGCCGCGCGGTGCGTCGCCCGGATGCAGCGGCGTCGCGTCCGACGAGAACGAGAGCAGCCACTCCTCGGTGTCGGCGGGCCGGCCGCGGCCCGTGCCGTAGGTCTGACTCCAGATCGGCTCGTCGTTCTTGAGCAGCGTGACCGATTCTATCGGCGCCGTGCCGATCACGCGGCCCTCGACGGTCCGCTCGTCCGCGTAGTCGCCGCGCTGGCCCATTTCCGTGCCGTTGACGGTCACGTTCAGGATGATGCGGTCCCCGGTCGTGGCGTACGTCCGCCGCTCCTTCATCGCGTCGAAGATCGCGTCGCGCGACTTCTCGGGCGCCATCACCGCGCCGAGGCCGCCGCGCTGCGCCAGCGAGTTGCGGTTCGGGGCGGAGTAGCCGGGGTGCGACAGGTGGTCGTCGGACGCGGCGACCAGCCCCACCTGGTGGCCGTGCGAGAGGTATTGCCGGACGAACCACTCGAAGGTGCCGTGCATCGACATCATCTCGATGAGCGGTTCGAGCTGCGGGTCCGACTGCCGGTAGTCGCCCGGGTTGTGGGCGTGCGGGATGACCAGCACGTCGGCCGGGTCGTAGCGCGCGTGCAGACCCTGGTACAGCTCGGACAGCGTCGGGTACTCCAGCGCCGACACGCGATCCCTGCCCGCCGCGTCCCGGAACAGCACGTTGTGGTGGCCGCCGAAGCGGGCGTGCCGCGTCCACTCCCAGCCGAGGTAGGGGATGAACCGGCCCGGTTCGTCGAAGGCCTGCACGGCGCTGCGCGACAGCTCCCACTCGGCGTCGTCCAGCCAGACGTCGTGCTCGGAATGGGTCACGAAGTCGAGCCGGGCGTCGTCGCGGGCGAAAGTCATGAAGAAGTCGATGGTGCCGATCCCCTCGGCGTAGCCCGAGTGCCCGTGGGTGTCGCCCCAGTAAATGCGGCGGGCCGGGTTCTCCTCGACGAGGACCGGGTTCGCGCCGCCGCGGATCGCGCCGTCCGTCGAGCGGATTTCGACCCAGTGCGGCCCCGACTCGTCCAGCGTCAGCTCCACCACGGTGATCGGCTCGGTCCCGGCGGGTGTCGTCGCGCGGACGTCGCCGTCCACCCGCACCTCGAACGCCGGGATGGCGCCCGTCGCGCGGTTGAAGAACGCGTCCTGGGCGCGCACCGACAGCTCGAACGGCTCGCCGGGCGCGACGACGCTGGGCGCGAAGCCGTGCACCCCGGCCACGCTTGTGCCGCTGACCACGAACGGCAGGATCGGCAGCGGACGCCACTCGCCGGAGGCGTCGAGATCGACGTACAGCGGCAGCGGCATGCGCGCGCTCGACGTGCCGGTCATCAGCAGGCCCTGCCCGCCGCCGGACGTGTCGCCGTAGGTGATGGTGACCGATTCGCCGGGATCGACCTGCCCGGAAGCGACGCGGAACACCAGCGCCGGCTCGGGCGCCCGGAACCCGCCGTGCGGGCCGCTCGCCATGTAGACGTCGGCCTCGAACGCCGCGTCGGTGTCCGACGTCGCGATGGTCACGTAGCCGTCGCCGGCCGGGTCGTCGGTCTGGAACGGGCCGTAGTTGACGTTGAAGTGCCGCGCCACCCAGAAGCCGCCGCCGGTCACCACCGGGCGCGTGCCGGCGGTCCAGATCTGGCGAATGGTCTGGTGAGAGCGCGCCTCGAACGGGCCGAGCGACTCGGCGGTCAGCTCGCCGAGCGCGCCGGGCTCGTCGTGCAGCGTGAACTGCCGCACCAGCCGGTCGACGATCGCCCCCTGCCGCAGCGCCGCCTGGCCGGTCGGCGGCAGCGTCGACTGCAGGCGCACCCGCGGACCTTCGAGACCGACCTCTCCGCCGTTCAGGGCGTAGGCGTCGACCCAGTCGGCAAGGACCCGCGCTCGCTCGGCGATCGTCGACTCGCCGGTGGGGTTCGTCGCCACGTCGGCCTGGAGCTGCTCGACGGCGGCCCGCAGCTCCGGCGTCAGGTAGTCGTCGGGCCGGCCTTCGTCCCCCGGACCGGCGCACCCGACGGCGGCGAGAAGAGACACGAGCGCGAAGCGGTGCGCAGCCAGGATGTGTCATGTGGTGGCTCGACAATCGTGGCAGCGGGCCCGCCCGCGTCGCTCTCAATCCTGCAGCCTCGTCCCTACGCCGGCGGCACGAAGGCGAGGAAGCGCCGCGGGTTGTCGACCAGGATCTTGCGGATGGCCTCCTCCGGCACCCCGGCGTAGCGCAGCTTCGGCACGAACTGCATCAGCACCGACGCCCACCCGTGGCCGTAGTAGCGCTTGAACTGCCGCACGTTGCCCTGGTCGGAGGAGAGCAGGACGTGATCCTCCAGGCCGGCGTCGAGCAGGTCCTGCACCATCCGCACCTTGTCGGCGGCGGGGATGTCGGAGCGGCCCATCTCGTGCCCCAGCGTGTCGAGGCCGACGAAGGCGCCGCGCCGCGCCACGGCGGTGTGGGTAGCCAGCGGATCGTGCTCCGGCTTGATCGTCGCCATGTGCCCGATCACGACGTGCGACAGGTCCACGCCCGCCCCTTCGATGACGTCCATCTGCTCCATGGCGCAGCTCGGGCAGCTCTCGTGCGGCGTGTGCGTGAAGATCGGCAGCCCGGTCCGCAGGTGGGCGCGGGCGACGGCCCGGTGCACCTTGCGCTCGTCCGGGCGCATCTCGAGCGACGAGGCGATCTCGCCGAACGCGCCCCAGCGCTGGGCGGCGGCGTCGGCCACCAGCTCCTCGACCAGCTCGTCCTCGGACATCTCGGCCACGCGCACCGGGTAGATGGCGAAGCCGATGTCCTCGAAGTGATGCGCACTTCGCTGCGGGCGGCGATGGCGTTCAGGTGCTCCACCTGCTCCGCGGTGCGGCGGCCGGTCGCCGCATCGACGATGCACCCGAGCCCGTCGAACGCGCAGGCGGCCAGCTCCTCGACGGCGAGGTCGACGTCGGCGCGACCGACGTGCTCGTGGAAGAGCGTCGCGCCCTCGGCCAGCTCCTCCGGGTCGACGTCGCCCTGCAGAGTGCGGATTATCGCCCCCGCGGGGAAGGTCGGCGGCTCCGCGCTGGTGAACGTCTGCTGCGCATGGAGCGGCACTGCGGCGCCGAAGGCCGCGGCGCCGGCGCCGGATGCGGCGGCTGTGCCGAGAAGGCCGAGGGCTTCACGTCTGGTGTATCGGCGGCGCCCGGCGGTCGGATCGGTCATCGTCATTCTCCCGTGAGGCAAATGGCGCCCGGTGCGGAGCGCGTAGGGCATCCTACCTCATGCGACTCCCGCGGCACGTATAATGGTTGAATATCACATCATGGAAATTTGATTTGCCACAATATATAGCGCGTCCGGATCTGCTCGCCGCCACCACCACGGGACTCTCCGAGGCCCCGGTGGTGACCCTGTTGGGGGCGCGGCAGGTCGGCAAGACGACGCTGGCCCGGCAGGTGGCGGCGTCCTGGCCGGGCCCCTCCACGGTGTTCGATCTGGAGGTGGCCGCCACCCGCGAAGCACTGTCCGCCACCCCCGAGCGAGTGCTTCGCGACTGCGACGGTCTGGTCGTCATCGACGAGGTGCAGCGGAAGCCGGAGCTGTTTGAGGTGCTGCGGCCGATCTGCGACCACCCCGATCGCCGCGCCGTCTTCCTGCTGCTGGGCAGCGCCTCCCTGGACCTCGTCCAGGGCGTGTCCGAGACGCTGGCCGGACGCATGCTCTTCGTGGACGTGGGCGGATTCTCGCTGGCGGAGGTCGGGGTGGAACATCAGGACCGCCTGTGGATGCGAGGCGGGTTTCCGCGAGCCTGGCTGGCGCCGTCGGCCGCGGCCTGGACGCGCTGGATGCAGTCGTTCACGCGCACGTTCCTGGAGCGGGACATCCGGGGGCTGGGGTCGACGGTCTCTCCGGACGCGTTGGGCCGCTTCTGGCGCATGCTCGCGCACGTGCACGGACAGACCTGGAACGCGGCGGAGCTGGCGCGCTCGATGGGCGTGAGCACGACGGCGGTGAACCACTACCGCGACCTGCTGGCGGGGGCCTTCATGCTCCGCGTGCTGCCGCCCTGGTTCGAGAACCTGGGCAAGCGCCTCGTCAGGTCGCCCAAGGTCTACCTGCGGGACAGCGGGATTCTGCATTTCCTGCTCGGTCTGGAAGAGCGGCGGGAACTGCCGCTGCACCCGCGCTACGGCGCAAGCTGGGAGGGGTTCGCATTGGAGCAGACCCTGCTTGCGCACGGCGAGCGCGAGGCCTACTTCTACGGCACCCAGCGGGGCGCCGAGCTCGATCTCCTGCTGCTGCGGCGCGGCCGGCGCTGGGGGTTCGAGTTCAAGTGCGCCGACGCTCCGAGCACGACCCGGTCGATGCACATCGTCATCGACGATCTGCGGCTGGAGCACCTCTGGGTGGTCTACCCCGGTGACCGGCAGTACCCCCTCACCGACGACGTCACCGCCTTGCCGCTGACGCGCATCCGCGACGTCGATCTGCGTCCGGCCTGATCACGACACGTCGTGGTCCGCCGGCTCGACGACGTGATCCAGCATGTCGAGGAACACCCGGCCGATGTGCTCGTCGGCCACGCCGTAGTGGACCTGCTTGCCGTGGCGCCGGCCCCGCATCACCCGCGCGGCGCGCAGCAGGCGCAGATGGTGGCTGACCAGCGACGAGGAGAGGCCGAGCCGCTGCGCGATGTCGCCGACCGGGCGGGGTCCGGACAGGCAACCGAGGATGATGCGCAGGCGCGTCGGATCGCCCATGAGCCTGAACATCTCGGCCAACTGGCTGACCGTATCGTCGTCGAGGGTCGCGAGCCGGGCGGGCTCCGGTCGTGTCGCGTTGTCCATCGCATCGGATCATATAACCTTTGAACATGTGTTAACTTGTTACTCATGCACGACCACCACCACGGAGACCATGACCACCAGCCCGGGAGGGGCGGCCCTTCCGCCCCCGCGCCCGGTTCGGCCGCGGGAGACGCGGACGATCGGCGCCGGTTGCTCGGCGCCCTGTGGCTCACGGGCGGATTCGTGCTTGTGGAGGTCGCCGGCGGCCTGTTCGCCGGCTCGCTGGCCCTGCTCGCCGATGCCGGCCACATGCTGACCGACACCGCCGCGCTCGGTCTCGCGTGCATCGCCGTGCGGGTCGCCACGCGGCCCGGCGATACCCGCCGCTCGTACGGCTATCACCGGTTTCCGGTGCTCGCCGCGTACGTCAACGCGGTCACGCTGCTGCTGATCGTCGCCTGGATCGCGGTGGAGGCGGTGGCGCGCGTGCGCGAACCGGTCGAGATTCTGGAAGGGCCGATGCTGGCCGTCGCGGCGGTCGGCCTGCTGGTCAACCTGGCCGCGTTCCGCCTGCTGCACGGCGGCGCGAGCGACAGCCTGAACGTGCGGGGCGCGCTCGTGCACGTGCTCGGCGACCTGCTCGGCTCGGCCGCCGCGATCGTCGCCGCGCTGGTGATCCTGGCGACCGGTTGGACCTTCATCGACCCGATTCTGTCGCTGCTCGTCGCCCTGCTGGTCCTGAGGAGCGCGGTCTCGCTCCTGCGCCGCTCAGGTCACGTTCTGATGGAGGGCCGTCCCGAGCACCTGGACGCGGCGGACGTGGCCCGGACCGTCGCCGAGACGGTTCCCGAGGTCAGCAACGTGCACCATGTGCACATCTGGTCGCTCAGTCCCGGCCGGCCGGTGATGACCTTTCACGCTCGGGTCGACCGGGAAGCAGCCCACGACCGCGCCCTGGAGCGCGTGCTCGCCTGCCTGCGCGAGCGGTTCGGGGTACGGCACGCGACCGTACAGTTGGAACATGCACGGTGCGTGGACTCCGGGGAGTGCCCGCGCCATACGGGGTAGAGACTCCCCGCCTTGTCGCGAGCCGCGCGCGTGAGGCATCCTAGCCTCGATGGCGATCCCCGCGACTCCTCCCGATGCCTCCCGGCCCGAGGGCTCCGTATCCGATCTGCGCTGCCTCCGCGCGCTCGAGCGCAAGGTCCTGTGGCTGGCCGTCTGGATGATCCACAACGCCAATCACCTCCGCCCCTCGCGCGACGGGCTGAAGGTCGGCGGCCACCAGGCATCGTGCGCGTCGGTGGCGGCGCTGATGACGACCCTGTACTTCGACGCCCTGCGGCCAGAGGACCGGGTGGCGGTGAAGCCGCACGCGAGCCCGGTGTTCCACGCCATCCAGTACCTGCTGGGCAACCAGACGCAGGATCAACTCGCCCGCTTCCGCGGGTTCGGCGGCGCGCAGTCGTACCCGTCGCGCACGAAGGACGCCGACGACGTCGACTTCTCCACCGGCTCGGTCGGCCTCGGCGTGGCGATGACCAGCTTCGCCGCGCTGGTCCAGGACTACGTGCGGCTGAAGCGGTTCGGCGCCGAGCGTCCCACGGGCCGCATGATCGCCATCGCCGGCGACGCCGAGTTCGACGAGGGGAACATCTTCGAGGCGCTCGTCGAGTCGTGGAAGCACGACGTCCGCAACGTCTGGTGGGTCATCGACTACAACCGCCAGAGTCTCGACGCGGTGATGGTCGAGCGCTTCTCGGACCGGCTGGAGACCGTCTTCCGCAACCTCGACTGGCGGGTGGAGGTGCTCAAGTACGGACGCCTGCTGACCGCCGCCTTCGAGCGTCCGGGCGGGGACGCGCTGCGGCAGTGGATCGACTCGGCGGAGAACTCGCGCTACTCGGCCCTGGCCTACAAGGGCGGTGCGGCCTGGCGCGACGAGTTGCTGCGCGATCTGGGGGACACCCACGGCATCCGAGCGCTGCTCGACGAGCACGACGACGACGGACTCGGGCGGTTGATGACCAACCTCGGCGGGCACGATCTGGCCACCCTGCGCGACGCCTTCCGCGCCGTGGGGGACGACCGGCCCACCGCTTTCATCGCCTACACCATCAAGGGCTACGGCCTGCCGTTCGCCGGCCACAAGGACAACCACGCGGGGCTCGTCACCCCCGACCAGATGGCGTCCTTCAAGCAGCGGATGGGCATCGCGGACGGCGAGGAATGGGACCGCTTCGCCGGACTCGACGTCCCGGCCGGCGAGCTGCAGGCGTTTCTCGACGCCGTGCCCTTCGGACGCGCGTCCGGCCGGCGGCGCGCCGCGGCGCGAATCGCGGTGCCGGGGCGGTTCGAGCCGCCCCCCGGCGACCGGCTGTCGACCCAGGACGCGTTCGGCCGCTTCCTGTCCGACCTCGCGCGGCGCCATCCCGACCTGGCCGACCGCGTGGTAACGTCGTCGCCGGACGTCACGGTCTCGACCAGCCTCGGCTCGTGGCTGAACCGCCGCCACATTTTCGGGCGGCGCGCCCGCGGCGACCTGTTCAAGGACAAGCGGATCGTCTCCGCCCTCAACTGGGAGGTCTCCGCCCAGGGCCAGCACATCGAGCTGGGGATCGCCGAGAACAACCTGTTCATCCTGCTGGCCGCGCTCGGGTTGAGTGCGCCGCTCTTCGGCGAGCGTCTGCTGCCGATCGGCACCGTCTATGACCCGTTCATCAGCCGCGGGCTCGACGCTCTGAACTATGCCTGCTACCAGGACGCGCGCTTCATCGTGGTGGGGACGCCGTCCGGGGTGTCGCTGGCCGCCGAGGGCGGCGCGCACCAGTCGATCTACGAGCCGCTGCTCGGGATGGCGCAGCCGGGCCTGACGTCGTTCGAGCCGACCTACGCCGACGAGCTCTGCGAGATCCTCCGCTGGAGCTTCGAGCACCTGCAGGCCGACGACGGCGGGGCGGTCTACCTGCGGCTGTCGACGCGTCCGGTGGATCAGCCCGCGCGGAAGCTCACCCCCGAATTGGCGCGGCAGATAACCACCGGCGGCTACTGGCTGGCCCGGCCGGGACCGCGCGCGGAGATCGCCCTGGTGGCCAGCGGCGCGGTGCTGCCGGAAGCGATCGAAGCACACGGACGGATCATCGAGGACGTCCCCGATGCCGGGTTGCTGGTGGTCACCTCGGTCGACCGGCTCTACCGCGGTTGGATGGCGAGTCACCGCGGCGGCATCGGGGCATCCCGCCCGGTCTCGCACGTCGAGCGCCTGCTGGAGCGGTTGCCGGCCGGCGCCGGGCTGATCACCGTGCTCGATGCGCATCCGGCGACCCTGTCGTGGCTGGCCTCTGTCCGGCGCCAGCGCGTGGTCCCGCTCGGCGTGGATCGGTTCGGGCAGTCCGGCGATCTCCCGGACCTGTACCGCGAGTACCGCCTGGACGTGGACGCAATCGTGGAGGCGGCCGCACGCGTCGCGATCTCGGCCATTGCGTGATACGCTTGTGGTCCATCCCGCGCCGAGCTTTTCGCGAGACAGCACCTCTTGTAGGGCCTACCGATTTCGGCAGCCTCCACCATCGGTGTGCGAGCCCCCCCTGCTAGCCCGACAATCGTCGCCGCTGGCGCCGATTGCCGCCCAACCGGGCCTGACTAGAAGATCTACGCCGTTCTACGGCG
>JAGWAH010000104.1:0-12646 GCA_021296515.1 Acidobacteriota bacterium
CGATCGGCATCCGCAGCACCCGGCCGGCCGCCGCGTTCAGAGTGAACGGCGTGTCGGCGGCTTCCACGCGCAGGTGCACGTGCTCGCAGATGAACTTGAGATCGCGGTTCCGCCGCATCCCGCCGGGCAGCAATCCGGCCTCGAGCAGCACCTGGAAACCGTTGCAGATGCCGATGACCGGCCCGCCGGCGGCGGCGAACTCCGTCACGCGGGCCATGATCGGCGAGAAGCGGGCGATGGCGCCGCACCGCAGGTAGTCGCCGTACGAGAACCCGCCCGGCAGGACCACCGCGTCCGCGCCGCCGAGACCCGTGTCCTTGTGCCAGACGAGATCGGCCTCCTGGCCCAGGACGCCCGCCAGCGCGTGGTGCGCGTCGTGGTCGCAGTTCGAACCCGGAAAGACCACCACCGCGAACTTCATCCTCGTGTCCGCCCTCTCCCGGTCGGAACGCGGCCCATCGCCGCCCACCCCGCGACTATCCAACCTCTACCCGATAGCTCTCGATCACCGGGTTCGCCAGCAGCCGGTCGGCCATCTCGCGGGCGAGCGACCGCGCCTGCCGTTCCGTCGCCGCGTCGATGTCCAGCTCGAAGTACTTCCCCTGCCGCACGTCCCGGACCGCGTCGTAGCCGAGCATCTGCAGTGCGCCGGCGACGGTCTTGCCCTGCGGGTCCAGGATCGAGGGCTTCAGCGTGACGTAGACCTTCGCCTTCACGACACCTCCACCGCCTCGGCGGCCAGCGCACGGTCCATGATCGCATCGACGTGGCGGAGCTGCACGTCCAAATCGAAGGCACGCTCGATCTCGCTACGCCCGAGCACCGCGGTCACCTCGGGATCGGCCAGCAGCAGCGCCTTGAACTCGAGTCCCTCGTCGTGCGAGCGCATGGCGTTGCGCTGCACCAGCAGGTAGGCGTCCTCGCGGGAGACGCCGCGGCTGGCCAGCGCCAGCAGCACCGTGCCGGAGAAGACGACGCCGCGGGACCGGTCGAGGTTGTCGCGCATCCGCTCGGGATAGACGACCAGCCCGCGCACGATGCGCGTGAACCGGCGCACCATGTGGTCGAGCGCGCAGAAGCTGTCGGGCACGATGACCCGCTCCACCGACGAGTGCGAGATGTCGCGCTCGTGCCACAGCGCCACGTTCTCGAGGGCGGCCAGCGCGTTGGTCCGCACCAGGCGGGCCAGCCCCGTGATCTGCTCGCAGCCGATCGGGTTGCGCTTGTGCGGCATCGCCGACGACCCCTTCTGGCCCTTGGCGAAGGGCTCGGCCACCTCGCCGATCTCGGTCTTCTGCAGACCTCGAGCGCGAACTTCTCGAGCGACGCCGCGGTGATCGCCAGCGCGCCCAGCAGCTCGGCGTGCCGGTCGCGCTGGACGACCTGGGAAGCGACCGGGGCCGGCGTCAGCCCGAGGCGGTCGCACACCCCCCGCTCGACGGCCGGGTCCAGGTGCGCGTAGGTCCCGACCGCGCCGGAGAGCTTCCCGACGCAGATCGTCCCGCGGGCGCGCACCAGCCGCTCGCGGTCGCGCTGCAGCTCCGTGAACCAGAGCGCCAGCTTCAGGCCGAAGTCGGCGTGGACGCCGTGGGTCCGGCCGATCATGGGCGTGCGGCGGTGCTCGTCCGCCCGCTCGCGCACCGCCGCGGCCAGCAGGTCCAGATCGGCCAGCAGCAGGTCGCACGCCTCGCGCATCTGCAACGCGTGCGCGGTGTCGATGACGTCGGACGACGTCATCCCGAAGTGCAGCCAGCGCGCCGAGGGTCCGACGTGCTCGGCCACCGCGGTCGTGAACGCGATCACGTCGTGCTGCGTCGTCTCCTCTATCTCCGCCACGCGCGCCGCGTCGACCGCCCCGCGCTCGCGGATGTCGCGCGCCGCCTCCGGGGGGATCAGCCCGTGATCCGCCATCGCCTCGGCGGCGGCCACCTCGACGCGCAGCCACGTGTCGTACTTGCGCTGCTCGGTCCACAGACGCCCCATCTCGCGGGGCGTGTAGCGGGCAATCATCGGGAACGGACCTCGCTGCGGCCGGCGTCGGCAGCGGCGCCGCAAGAGACGTGGAACGGAAGCACGGTCTGGCGCAACGGGGCGGCGGACGACGTCGCCGGCCGCGCCCAGGCGCCCAGATCGATGGTCGGCGTCAGCCGATCCTGCCGGGTCACCACCACCTCGACGTCGCTCCGGCCGCACGCCGTCAGCGCCTCACGGCAGGTCATCTCCGCCAGCTCCGGCAGGTTGTTGACCCGGCTGAGATGCGCCAGCACGAGGCAGCGTACCGCGGCGCCCAGGTGGTCGCGCACGAACGCGGCGAGCGATTCGTTCGACAGGTGGCCGCCGTCGCCGGCGATGCGCTCGCGCGTGGATCGCGCGTAGGGGCTGACGCGCAGGAGCTCGGCGGCATGGTTCGACTCGATGACCAGCAGGCGGCAGTCGCGAAACCGCTCGATCAGGACCGGCCGCAGCGCCCCGACGTCGGTGGCGTAGCCGATGGCCCCTTCCGGCGTCTCGATCCGAAAGGCGACCGTCTCGGCTGCATCGTGCGGCACCGCGAAGGGAATGAAGCGCAGGCCCTCCAGATCGAGGGCCGCGCCCGGCGCCAACGCCCGCCAGTCGGCGAGGTCGTCCCCTCCCCACTCCTCACGGATGGCGGGGGTCGCGTACACCGGCACCCCATGGCGTTTCGACATTACCCGCAAGCCGCGCGTGTGATCGCCGTGCGCATGCGTGATCAGGACGGCGTCGAGCATTCCCGGATCGACGTCGATCTCGGCCAGCCGGCGGGACACCTCCCGATAGCTGAACCCGACGTCCAGCAGCACGCGGACGCCGGCGTGCGACACCAGCGTTGCGTTGCCCGCGCTTCCGCTTCCGAGCACCGTCACCTCGACCGCGATGGTCCCGGCCCTCCCACTACTACCCGAGCTCGAGCTGCGCCGGCGACAACGTCTCCCCCGCGACGGGCCCCACCAGCGTCGCGGCCAGCGCGCCGTTCCGAAACAGGTCTCTCGCCACGCGCTGCACGTCGTCCGCCGTGACGCGCTCGATCCCGGCCAGGGTCTCCGACAGCGGCACCTGCCGGCCGAAGTACATCTCGCACTGCGCGAGCTGCGACATGCGGCTGGTCGTGCTCTCGAGTCCCAGCACGCAACTACCCTTCAGATGGTCCTTCGCCCGCTGCAACTCGGCGCCCGGCACGGGGGTGCGTTTCAGCCCCCGCAACTCCTCGACGACCAGGTCCACCACCTCGGCGACCGCCGCGCCGTCGCACCCGACGTACACCGTCACCACGCCGGCGTCCCGGTAGGACGTCAGGCCGCTGCTGACCGCGTAGGCCAGACCCCGCTTCTCCCGGATGTTCTGGAACAGGCGCGAGCTCATCGAGCCGCCCAGCACCGTGTTGAGCACGTAGGTGGCGTAGCGGTCCTCGTGGCTCTGGGGATAGCCGCGGGTGCCGAGGCACAGGTGCGCCTGCTCGAGATCCTTGTCGCGCAGCTCGACCCGGGCGGCGACCGACGGCTGGCTGTTGCAGAGCGGCGCGGCGCCGGGAGACAGCGTCGCGAACGCCTCGCCGATCAGCTCGCGGACGGCAGCCGTGTCGATGCTCCCGGCGGCCGCGACGATCAGGTTGCCCGCCGTGTACGCGCCCGTGAAGTACTCGCGGAGCGCCGGGACTCGGCGGTCCCGAGTATCGGGCGGCCGAGCGGATGGTCCGGCCAGAAATTCGCCGTGAACACCTCGTGCACGAGGTCGTCCGGCGTGTCCTCGACCATCTTGATCTCTTCTAGGACGACGCCCTGCTCGCGCCGGATCTCCTCGCCCTCGAACGCCGGATTCAGCAGCAGGTCGCTCAGCAAATCGACGGCGCGCGGGAGATGCTCGTCGAGCACCTTCACGTAGTAGCCGGCGTACTCCTTCGCCGTGAACGCGTCGAGCTGCCCGCCGATGGAGTCGATCTCCTGGGCGATCGCCTCCGCCGTGCGCGAGGCGGTCCCCTTGAAGAGCATGTGCTCGACGAAGTGGGCGATGCCGGCGCGGTCCGCGCCCTCGTGCCGCGAGCCCCGGGTCAGCCAGGCGCCGAGGCTGACCGAGCGGACCGCGGGCATGGGTTCGGTGAGCAGACAGAGGCCGCTATCGAAATCGTGACGCTCGATCATGTCGGAGGGCATCCCGCGGGGCCGCCAGAAGAGCGCTGTGAGCACGCAAACGCTTGCAAAGAATCAGGTTAAGCGAACCGGTAAGCACGCATCGTACCATACGTCGACGAATCGCAGCAACCGGCGCCCGGACCGGCCGGACCGGCGTCGCCTGCAGACTGCGCCATTCCCCCGCGCGGACTCCCAACCGGCTCCCGTCGCCTCCACCGCCGCCGGCCGCGTGGTAGCATGCGCCCCGCCCGTCCGCCGGGACACGCTGCCCAATGTCTGCGCCACCGATCCTCACCGAGCTCGAGCCCGACGCGCTCGCCGAGACGCTGGCCGGCCTCGGGGCGAAGCCGTTCCACGCCCGGCAGATCTACCGCTGGATCTACCGGCGCGGCGTCGCCGACTTCGCCCGCATGACCGATCTGTCGAGGGACCTGCGCGCGAAGCTGGAGCGGACGTTCGCCATCCCGACGCCGGCGGTGACCACGCGGAGCGAGTCGGCCGACGGCACCGTCAAGTTCCTGTTGCGGCTCGGCGACGGCCGCGAGGTCGAGTCGGTCTTCATCCCCGACACGCCGGCCATGACGTTCTGCGTGTCGACGCAGGTCGGCTGCGCCATGCGCTGCGGCTTCTGCCTGACCGGCCGGATGGGTCTGCTGCGCAACCTGACGGCGGGCGAGATAGCCGCCCAGGTGCGCGTGATGGCCCACGACCTCGATCTCGCGGGCCGGCGCTTCAACATCGTGCTGATGGGCATGGGCGAACCGCTGCACAACTACGACGAGACGATGAAGGCGCTGCGGATCCTGGCCGCCGAGTGCGGTCTGGCGGTGAGCCCCCGCCGCGTGACCCTCTCGACGGTCGGCGTACTCCCGGCGCTCGAGCGGCTGGCGCAGGAGCCGCTGATGCCCAACCTGGCCGTCTCGCTGCACGCCACCACCGAGGAGCTGCGCGACCGCCTGGTGCCGGTGAGCCGCAAGTACGGCCTGGCCGACCTGATCGCCGCGTGCCGCCGGTTCCCGCTGGCGCGGCGCGACCGGATCACCTTCGAGTACGTCCTGCTGCGCGACGTCAACGACGGGGTCGCCGACGCCCGGCGGCTGGCGAACCTGCTGCGCGGCATCCGCTCGAAGGTCAACGTGATCCCGCTCAACGAAGCCCCCGGCATTCCGTACCGCCGGCCGTCGGACGCACGGATCGACCGCTTCGCGCAGACGCTGGCCGACCGGCACGTGACCGTGTCGGTGCGCAAGAGCCGCGGACGCGACATCCGCGCCGCCTGCGGGCAACTCATCGTCGAGGGGGCGCGGCAGGCCCCGGGACAGCGGGCGGCCGCCCTGCTGGGTTCGTCTTGAACGCAAGTCCGTAGAGACCTAACATGAAGTCGTGGAGTCGAATGGAAACAGGACCGTCCAGATCCTCACGCTGCTCCTCTCGCTGGTGGCGGCGATTGCCGGACTCTGGAATGGATGGCAGATCGCCCGGCTGACAGGACAGGTCGAAGCTCTACAGGAAGTGCTCGTTACGCATGTAACGACCCCCGGCGTACACTCGGATTGAGCACTTGCGCCGCGGGAGACTCGCGCCGGCAAACTCGCAACGCGACCTCTGGTCGCGCCGCGACCAGCTCGCCGGCCAGCGTCTCGCCGGCGGCGGTGACGCGCACGCGGACCCGTTCGTTCTCGGGGCAGTCGACCGGCACCCGGACACGCAGGTAGTTGTCGGTCAGCACGACCGTGCCGCCGCCCTGTGCGAGCGTCAGCCCCGGGCGCACGCTCCCGACCTGCGCCGCACGGAACCGCGGGGCCAGCACGGCGCCGGCCTCGCGCACGGCCCGGGCTCGCTCGCGGACGCGTCGCCCGTCCACCTTGCCGGACATCGCGGAAGCCTCGGTGCCGGGACGGTCCGAGTAGGGAAAGACGTGCAGGTACGTGAGCGGACTCTCTTCGAGAAAGCCGAGGGTCGCCGCGGCGTCGGCGTCCGTCTCGCCAGGAAACCCGACCACCACGTCGGACCCGATCGCGGCGTGCGGCAGGCGATCCCGGATGTCGGCGATCACGGTCCGGTACTCCGCCGCCGTGTACGGCCGCCGCATTCGCCGCAGGACCGCGTCGCTGGCGTGCTGCAGCGGCAGGTGGAAGTGCGGCGCGAACCGCGGGCTGCCCGTCACGAGCTCGACCACCTCGGGGGTGCAGTCCATCGGCTCCAGCGAGCTCATCCGCACCAGGAAATCCCCAGGGTGCGCGGCGAGCGCCCGCAACAGTGCGACGAGGGACGACGGCGGGAACAGATCGCGCCCGTAGGATCCGAGGTGGACGCCGGTTAGCTGCAGCTCCCGATACCCCGCCGCGACGGCTTGGTCCACCTCTTCAAGCACGCGGGGCAACGGCACGCTGCGGCCGCGCCCCCGCGTGGACGGAATGATGCAGTAGGCGCACGCCTCGTCGCAGCCGGTCTGCACGCGCAGGGTATAGGCGGTCCGGCCCCGCTCGCCGGGCCGGATCGGAGCCCCGCACGCGCCGGCGCCCCCGCCGAAACGCTCGGCGGTGGTGGGCTCGACACTGTCGAGTATGCGTTCGGCCAGCGCCTCCTTCTCGACGTTCGGCACCACCGCGACCACGCCGGGCAGGGCGGCCACCTCCTCGGCGGCGCGCGACGCGTAGCAGCCGGTGGCGACGATGCGGGCGCCCGCGTTCGTACGCGCGATGCGCCGGATCGCCTGCCGCGTCCCCTGGTCGGCGCTCGCGGTGACCGAGCAACTGTTGACGACGACCACGTCCGCCGCCTCCACAGGCGCCGGGGAACCGCCGCCGGCGCGCAGGCCGCGCTCGATCGCGAACGAGTCGGCCTGGTTGACGCGGCAGCCGAACGTGACGACGGCGAACTTCATCGGGGGGCAGTATATGTGACATCGGTTATGTCGCCCGCGTCCCGAACCGTGCTACAACGGCGCACTTGCACATGTCAGAACCGACACGCAGCCCGTCCGGCAGACGCGCGCCGAGCGCCGCACTCCCGAAGATGGCGAACGGCCCGGCAGAAACCGACAGCCGACCCGACACGCGCCCGCCGCAGGGCGTCTTCGCCTCGCACGCCATGCAGCGCGTGCTGAGAATCGCGACGGAGGCCGCGCCAAGCGGTATTCCCGTGCTGATCACGGGTGAATCGGGAACCGGCAAGGAGGTGCTCGCGCGCATCATTCATGACCGTTCCGGCCGCCCGCGCGAGCAGTTCATACCCTACAACTGCACCGGCACCACGCCCGAGATCGCCGACTCGCAGCTCTTCGGCCACCGTCGCGGGTCGTTCACGGGAGCCAGCGACAACGCGCTCGGGGTCATTCGGAGCGCCCACGGCGGCACCCTGCTCCTGGACGAGATCGGAGAGCTCGACTTGCGCATCCAGCCCAAGCTGCTGCGGATGATCGAGAACCAGGAGGTCCAGCCCCTCGGCCAGCCCCGCCCCTCGAAGGTCGACGTGCGCATCCTGGCCGCCACGAACGCTGACCTCGACGAGATGGTCCGGGACAAGCGGTTCCGCGAGGATCTGCTCTATCGTCTCAACATCATCCGGATCCACATACCTCCGCTGCGTGACCATCGCGAGGACATCGTGCCGCTCGTGATGCTCTTTCTGCGCCGGTACGCCGGCGAGCAGAACAAGAAGGAGATTCGCCTGTCGGGCGACGCGATCCAGCAATTGCTCGAGCGCGACTGGCCGGGCAACATCCGGCAACTCGCCAACGAGATCCGGCGCCTGGTGGCGTTCGCGAAGGACGGGACACTCATCACGCCGGATGATCTCGCCCAATCCACCGCCTCTACGGGTCTGCCGCGGTCGGAGAACGGCGCCGGCGCCCGCAGCTCCCGGGACACCGTCACCATCTCCGCGGACCAACCCTTGCCCGCCGCCTTGGAGGAAATGGAGCGCGCGCTGATCATCCGGGCGCTGCTGGCCGCGGGCGGCCGCCTCAACGCCGCGGCCGGGCGCCTCGGCGTCTCGCGCAAGGGGCTGCTGCTGAAACGGCGCCGGCTGAACATCGACGCGCTCCTGGCCAGCAAGTGACCATCAGGACCCGACCATGCCCGACACCCCTTCCGCATCGCCCGTCGAACCCTCGCTCGGCCAGGCTCTCGTCCCGGTCGTCCTGCTCATCGCCCTGCTCGGCGCCGCGGTGTACCTGTTCGGCGACGAGTCCTCGTTCGGCCCCAACCAGATCGCGCTGGTGCTCGGGACGGCCGTCGCGGGGCTCGTCGGCCTGGCCAACGGGCGGTCGTGGGCGGAGATCGAAGGCGCGATCAAACGCGGCATCGCCACGTCGATGGGCGCCGTTCTGATCCTGCTCGTCGTCGGCTCGGTCATCGGCACCTGGATCCTCGCCGGCATCGTGCCGACCATGATCCACTACGGCCTGTCGCTGCTCGCGCCCTCCATCTTCTATGCGGCCGCCTGCGCCATCTGCGCCGTCGTCGCGCTGGCCACGGGCAGCTCCTGGACCACCGCCGGCACCGTCGGCCTGGCCCTGATCGGCACCGCCGCGGCCTACGACCTGCACCCGGGAATCGCGGCCGGCGCGATCATCTCGGGCGCCTACTTCGGGGACAAAATGTCGCCCCTTTCCGACACCACCAACCTGGCCCCGGCGGTGGCCGGCTCGGAGCTGTTCACCCATATCCGCCACATGGTCTGGACCACGGCCCCCAGCTTCGGCCTCGCGCTGATCCTGTTCGCCGCCATCGGCCTCGCCACGCCGGCGCCGGAGGGCGCGGGCGATCTGGACGCGGTGCTGGCCGCACTGGACCGCAGCTTCGCCCTGGGCCCGCATCTGCTGATCCCGCTCGTGCTGGTGCTGACCCTGGTGGTGCGCCGCATGCCGGCGTTCCCGGCGCTGCTGATCGGAGCGCTGGTCGGCGGGCTGTTCGCCATCGTGTTCCAGCAGGAGGCGGTGCTGCGCTACGTCGGCGAGCCGGAGCTGGCGCGCCCGGTGGCGCTGGTCAAGGGCGTGTGGCAGGCGCTGCACGGCGGCTACGTGCTCGAAGCGGGGAACCCCGCCCTCGACGAGCTGCTCTCGCGCGGCGGCATGGCGAGCATGCTGCAGACCGTCTGGCTGATCATGACGGCGATGATGGCTACCGGCATCCTGCAGGCGCTGGCCCGCCGGATCCTCTACGCCGTGCGTAGCGCGGGCGGCCTGATCGTGGCCACCCTCGCCACCGCGTTCGGCGTCAACGTCCTGGCCTCCGACCAGTACATCTCCATCGTGCTGCCGGGCCGGATGTTTCGCAGCGAGTACGAGCGGCGGCGGCTCGACCCGAAGAACCTGTCGCGCTCCCTCGAGGACTCGGGCACGATCACTTCGGTGCTCATCCCCTGGAACACCTGCGGCGCGTTCATGGCCCAGACCCTGGGCGTGTCGACGCTGACCTACGCGCCGTTCGCCTTCTTCAACCTGATCAACCCGCTGGTCGCGGCCGTCTACGGGTTCGCGCGGATCGGGATCGCGCCGCTCGATTCGGCGGCGGCCCAACCCCCGGGGACCGCCCCGGACCGACCACCCTCCGCGGCGTAGGGATAGTCGACGAGGCCTCGACGCGCTGTCCGAGGGTCTGGGAGCGGAGTACGGCCGCGAGGTCTCGACTCGCCCGCTGCCCGGGAGTTGCGCTACGGCTGGTCAGCCTCTGCTTGCAGCACCTGGTCCAGCGCGAGCACGCGCCGGACGGCGTCGCTGATCGCCCGCCCGGTGAAGGAGGAGCCGGCGATCCGCCGGATGCCGCGCCGGATGGCCAGCCCGTCGTGCAGCACCTGCCCGTCGAACTGCCGCAGCCAATCCTGGGGAGCCATGTACTGCGCCGGCTCGAAGAAGACCGTGACGTCCACCCGCTTGACGCGGCCCCGGGTATCGAGCGAGATGAGCAGGCTCTGCCGCTCGGTCTTCGGGGTGTGAGTGTCGATGTAGGCGCGCCCGACGACGGCGCCGTCCTCGTTGCGGGCGATGTAGCGGGGGAAGATCCTGCCCTGCATCCCGACGCGGGCCAGAGCAGCCACCGCCCCCATCTGCTCCCGCGTCAGGATCACCCGGTCGCGCGTCACCATCGCGCCCGGGTAGACCGCCGCGAGCGCCTCGCTGCGGGTGATGACGCCCTCCTGGGCGCCAGGAGCGGCCGCGCCGCCGAGCAGTGCGAGCAGAACCGCCGCGATGAGTCGTCTCGTCATGTCACGTCGCACCGGGAGCGGGCACGTCATTCTATCCCGCTCAGGTCTCGGGGTCGGTTTCCGCGTCGCGCAGATCCCGGAGGTAGTACGCGAACGCCGTGCCGGCGATGGCGCCTACCGCCAGCACCTTCAGCACGAACCGCACGGTCACCGCGCCGTCCAGGAGGTTGTAGACGACCGCCGCGACGGTCCCGATCAGCACGCACGACGCGATGAACAGCGTCACGTAGGTGAGCTGCTGCCGGAGCCTCGACGCGCGCGCGGTCGGGTCGGACGCTACGGCGCGTCCTATCACGCGGGCGACGTACAGGAACACCGGCGCCGCGACCACCAGCAGCGACACCGCCCAGCGGATGCCGTCGCGTGTGATCGCCTCCGGCGGATCCTCCGGATGCGGAAACGCCAGGTCGACGAAGCCGAACACGAGCGCGCCCAGGTTGAAGGCGCTCACGAAGAGCGCCGCGAACATGACGGCGTACAGGAACGCCTCGCGCGGCTTGACGGAGACGGCGGGCCGCGGGACCGGGATCGGATACCCGGCGGCGTCCGCGAAACGGGCCAGCGCCTGCGCGACCTGGTCGCGCGGCCAGCCGGCGCGGATCAGCGTCTCCTCGATGTCCGGACGCGTGACGCCGCGCGCCAGGCTCTCTCCGACGAATCCGACCAGGTCCGAGCTGAGCGCCATCCGAATCGCCTCCTGTCGAGCCCTTGCCCGCGAGTGCGTCCTCTATCGATTATGCGGCAATCGGGACGAGCCCGCCGGAACGGCCGCCGGCGGCGGCTTGCTGCGGGATGCGGATCGGCCCGCAACCCTATAATCGACCATCGGCGAACCCCGGAAAGCGAGGCTCTGCGCATGCGTCGGATGTCGCTCGTCGGCCTTCTGCTCTTCACTCCGCTCGCGGCGCCGGCGCAGGAGTCCGGCCCGCCGCGCACCCCCTGGGGTACGCCGGACCTGAGCGGCTACTGGGAATACCGCAGCACGACGCCCCTGCAACGGCCCGCCGCGCTGGCCGGCAAGGCCGTGCTGACGCCCGCCGAGGAAGCCGAGTACCTCACCGAACGCCACGCCGCGATCGGGCGCGAGCGCGACCTGCAACTGAACGCCGACTGGTGGCAGCCGGGCGGACTGACCGACGGCCGGACGTCGTTGATCGTCGATCCGCCCGACGGCAGGCTGCCCGAGCGCACCGCGGCCGGAGCTGAGCGGGCGCGCACGCTCGGCATCGCCATCCGGTTGCGGTCGGCCGACGGCCCGGAGGACCGGGAACGCTACGAGCGCTGCATCATGGGGCGGACGGTCCCGCTGCTCGCGGTCTCGCCGAACCGGCTCGCGCAGATCTTCCAGACGCCGGACCACGTCGCCATCCTGCACGAGCAGAACTCCGACCTGCGCATCGTCCCGCTCGACGGCCGGCCCGCGCCGCCGGCGTCGATCCGCCAGTGGCAGGGCAGCTCCCGCGCCCGGTGGGAAGGCGACACGCTGGTCGTCGAGACCGGCGGCTTCAACGGCGCCTGGACGGTCCAGGGCAGCGGACCCGACGCGCGCTACGTCGAGCGCATCCGGTTCTCCGACGCCGACACCCTGCACTACGAGTTCACGGCGCACGATCCCGACTCGTTCGCCGGCCCCTGGACGGTCATGTTCCCGATCACGCGCGCGGGCGGGCCGGTGTTCGAGAACGCCTGCCACGAAGGCAACTACAGCATGCCGCTCATCCTGCGCGGCGCGCGCGCCCAGGAGCGCGAGCGGCCGTGACGGGTTCCACCGGCCGCGCAACCGGCCCCGTCGCCCAGACCGCGCGCATCGACTCCATCGACGTGCTACGCGGCTTCGCCCTGCTCGGCATCCTGGTGATGAACATCCAGTTGTTCGCGATGCCGGAGGCGGCCTACTACAACCCGACCGCCTACGGCGATCTCGAAGGCGCCAACCTGTACGTCTGGCTCGGCGGACGGCTGCTGGCCGACCAGAAGTTCATGACGATCTTCTCGATGCTGTTCGGCGCCGGCATCGTGCTGATGACGACAAGGGCCGAGGCGCGCGGAGAGACGCGCCGCGTGCACTACCGCCGCATGGGATGGCTCGCTGTCATCGGTCTGCTCCACGCGCACCTGCTGTGGGCCGGCGACATCCTGTTCCTGTACGCCGTCTGCGGCATACTGGTCTACCCGTTCCGCGGACTGCCTCCCGGCCGGCTGCTGGTCCTCGGCACGGCGACGGTCGCCGTGGCGTCGGCCGTCTTCGCGGGCCTGCAGGCATCGCTGCCCTCCTGGCCGGAGGACGC
>JAGWAH010000104.1:12697-13136 GCA_021296515.1 Acidobacteriota bacterium
GCGGCGGCTGGCTGGAGCAGCTTCCGACCCGGTCGGCGATGGCGTTCGGCTTCGAGACCTTCATGCTCGTCATCTGGGGGGGCTGGCGCGCCGGCGGCCTGATGCTGATCGGAATGGCGCTATTCAAGCTCGATGTCTTCAGCGCCCGGTGCTCGCCGCGTTACTACGGCGCCTTGATCGCGGCGGCGCTCGCGGCCGGCATCCCGGTGGAGGCCTACGGCGTCGCGCTCGATTTCGAGTACGGGTGGGCGCTCGACTGGTCGCTGCTGCAGGGCCGGCAGTTCAACTACTGGCCGAGCATCGCGGTCGGTCTCGGCTACGTCGGCCTCGTCATGCTGGCGTGCCGGTCGACGGCGCTGCGCCGCGCCACCCGCCCGTTCGCCGCCGTCGGCCAGACGGCGCTCAGCAACTACCTGCTGCAGACCGTGATCTGCACGAC
>JAGWAH010000010.1:0-26003 GCA_021296515.1 Acidobacteriota bacterium
CCGCATGATCTTGCGGAGCACGTAGCCGCGCCATTCGTTCGACGGGACGACGCCGTCGGCGATGAGGAAGGTCATCGCCCGCAGGTGGTCGGCGATGACCCGCAGTGAAACGTCGCTGGTGTCATTGGCCGGGCGGCCCGCGAGCGGTCCGTACTCCGTGCCCGCCCGCTCGCCGATGGCGGTCAGCAGCGGCGTGAACAGATCGGTGTCGTAGTTCGACAGCTTGTCCTGCAGGACGGCGACTATCCGCTCGAGTCCCATCCCGGTGTCGATGGACGGGGCCGGCAGCGGCGTGAGCGAACCGTCCGCCCGCCGCTCGAACTCCATGAAGACGTTGTTCCAGATCTCGACGTAGCGGTCGCAGTCGCAGTCGATGCCGAGACAGCGTTCGGCCGTGCAGGGCAGATGGTCGCCGCGGTGGTAGTGGATCTCCGAGCAGCGGCCGCACGGGCCCGTCTCGCCCATCGCCCAGAAGTTCTCCGCCGCGCCCAGCTCGGCGATGCGCGACGCCGGCACGAGCCCTTCCCAGATGGCGTACGCCTCGTCGTCGCGCGGGATGCTGTCCTCGCCCTTGAATACCGTCGCGTAGAGGCGCTCGGCGGGGAGGTTCCAGACGCCCGTCAGCAGCTCCCACGCGAAGGGGATGGCGTCGGCCTTGAAGTAGTCGCCGAACGAGAAGTTGCCGAGCATCTCGAAGAACGTGTGGTGCCGGAGGGAAGGTCCGACGTTCTCGAGGTCGTTGTGCTTTCCGCTGACCCGCATGCACTTCTGCGACGTCGTGGCGCGCCGGTACTCCCGCCGCTCGGCGCCGAGAAAGAGGTCCTTGAACTGGTTCATCCCCGCGTTGGTGAACAGCAGGGTCGGATCGTCGCCGGGCACGAGCGGCGCACTCGTCACCACCCGGTGGCCGCGCCCGCGGAAGTAGTCGAGGAAGCTCTGTCGAATCTTGGCCGATGTCATCCGCGCAATTTTGACATACGGCGCCGCGCCGGTCGGCCGCGCCGTCGAAATGCCGGTCAAGGGGCCTGCTCGTCGTCCGCCGCCGCGGCCGCACCGGCGCGGGCGCGCAGCGTCGCGGTCGCCGTCTGCGGGTCGAAGCCCTGGCGCAGCAGGTAGCGGTAGAGCCTGCCGAACTGCGTCCGGTCCGTGACCGCCGCACCCTCTGCGAGTCGCCGCGCGAGGGACCGCTCGAGCACGTTCTCGACGCCCTCCTCCGCGTAGATCTCGGCGACCGCGGCACGTGCGACCGCGGGGGCGATGCCGAGTGCGGCGATCTCCCGCTCGGCCCGGTGGGGGCCGCGGTGGGTTACGCGGGCCGCGCGCCGGGCGTGGACGCGCGCGGTACGGCTGTCGTCGAGCGCGCCCTCCTGCTGCAGGCGGGCGACTGCGGCTTCTATTCCGTCGTCGTCGAAACCTCGCTGGCGCAGCTCCGCGACCATTTGCGCCGTGCAACGCTCGCGCCGGGCGAGCAGGGACAACCCCGCGGTGTAGGGATCGGAAGGCAAGGCGCACTACAGCACTACAGCTCGTACCGTTCAGCCGGCCCCGGCTGCGGCCTCGGCCGCTCGTGCCGCCGTCACGGGATCGTCGTAGACGAACTTCAGCCAGCCGTGGGTATCGGGTACGCGGCCTTTGATGACGTCGAAGAAACGGCGCTGAATGGCCGCGGTCAGGGGGCCGCGCTTGCCGTTGCCGATCGCGATCTTGTCGATCGACCGGATGGGCGAGATTTCGGCCGCAGTGCCCGTGAAGAAGACCTCGTCGGCGATGTACAGCACCTCGCGCGGCAACGTCTCCTCGCGTACCTCGAACCCCAGATCTCCCGCCAGGGTGATGACGACGTCGCGTGTGATGCCCGGCAGGATCGAGTCGGCGGCCGGAGGGGTCGTGATGCGGCCGTCGCGGACCACAAAGATGTTCTGGCCGCTGCCTTCGCTCACGAAGCCGCGCGGGTCCAGGGCGATGCCTTCGGCGTACCCGTTGAGGGTCGCCTCCATCTTGATGAGCTGCGAGTTGGCGTAGTTGGCGGTCGACTTGGCCACGGACGGGAACCGGTTGGGCGCCCCCCGTCCCCAGGAGCTGACCTGGACGTCGACGCCGTGCTCGAGCGCGTCGTCCCCCAGGTAGGCGCCCCATTCCCAGACCAGGATCGCAGCCTCCACCGGGCAACTGAACGGGTTGACTCCCAGGGTGTCGTAGCCCCGGTAGAGGAGTGGACGGATGTAGCAGGCGCTGTACCGGTTCGCGCGTATCGTGTCGAGAATCGCCTCGTGGAACTCTTCCGGTTCGAGTTCCTTGTAGTCCATACGGTAGATCTTCGCCGAGTCGTACAGCCGCCGGACATGTGAGTCGAGGCGGAACACGGCGGCGCCGTCCGGCGTGTCGTAGCAGCGCGCGCCCTCGAAGACGCCGCTTCCGTAGTGGATGACGTGGGAGCCGATGTGAATCTTCGCGTCGGCCCAGTCGACCAACTCGCCGTTCATCCAGATACGGCCGGTGCCGAAGCTCATGGCAATTCCGTGATGTCTTCCAAGGCCAACAGGTTAATTATTCAGTCTAAGAGGGCGGCGTGCCGTTTGCAAGCGAACGGACTACCAAATCTCTCCGCAGAACGGGCAGCGGTCCGCCCGCGCGTGCAGCGGCTTGTGGCACCGCGAGCAGAAGCGGCCCGACGACGGGCTGTCGCTGCGCCGGCGGCGTGGCGTGACGCGGCCGCGGGCGCGAGGCGCCTCGCGCGGCGCTTCGGCGTGGTGTTCCCGCGTCGCCGGCCGGGCGGCCGGCGCGGACCCGTGTTCCAGATCGCGCAGCAGTTCGGTCGCCCGCTGGTAGCGCATGGAGAGCTCCGGCGCAAGCGCCTTCATCACGATGTCGTTGAGCGCCTTCGGCACCTCCGGGTTGCACAGGCGCGGCGGCCGCACCAGCGCGCCGCTCATCAGCTTGTCGAGGTCGCGCGGTGCGGGGGACTCGTACGGCAGGACGGCGGTCAGCATCTGGTACATGGTGATCCCGAGCGAGTAGATGTCCGACGCGAACACCGCCTTGCCCTCGAACTGCTCGGGGGCCATGTAGGGTGGGCTGCCGATCACGGTCGTTCCGTGCGCGGCGATCTCCAGAAAGCGCGAGGTGCCGAAGTCGGCGACCTTCAGCACGCCCGACTCGGAGACGAGCATATTGGCCGGCCGCAGGTCGCGGTGTATCACCCCCTGCGCGTGGGCGTGCTCGATGGCACGCCCGATCTGGGTCGCGTAATAGACGGTGTGCGCCGCGTCGAGTCCGCCGCTCCCGGCGATGACCTCCTCGAGCGTCTGGCCGGCGACGTACTCCATCACGATGAAGAAGACGTTGTCCTGCTTCTCGGCCGTCGTGATCGAGACGATGTTGGGATGGTCGAGGGCCGCGAGAAGGCGCGGCTCCCGCAGGAGCTCGCCGAAGTTCATGTTCTGCCGGTGGGGTACCTTGATCGCGACATCCTTGTCGATCCAGGTGTCCCGGGCCAGGTAGACCGCGCCGAAGCCTCCGCTGCCGAGGGGTGCCGCGATTCTGTACTTGCCTAGCGTCTGCCCTCGGAACAGCATGCCGGTGCCGCAAGTATAGCGTGGGGGTCACGGCGCGCTTCGCGGTTCGAAAGCGGCGGCGGCTTCAGAGATCGTCCCACGCGAAACGCAAGATCGAAAGGGCCGCGACCGGCGCGGTCTCGGCCCGCAGCGTGCGGTGGCCGAGGGTGAGCGGACGAAAGCCGGCCGCTTCCGCGGCGTGGGTCTCGTCGTCCGTCCAGCCGCCCTCCGGGCCGATGGCGAGCACGGCGCCGGCCGGCCGCGGGGTGTTGCGGAGAGCGTCGAGTCCCGCAGAGGCAGGGCCCGGGCCGGTGGCGGTCGGCTCCGCCAGCAGCAGGCGCACCGCCTCCGGCCGAGCGGCCTCCAGGAACCGCGGGAGTCTCGCCGGGGGGTGAATGGCAGGTACGACGGCGCGCCCGCACTGTTTGGCCGCGGCGATGGCTATGCCGCGCCAACGATCGCCGGGAGACGCGCCGTCGCGTCCGAATCCGCCGGCCTGCGCGCGGTGCGTCAGCAGGGGGACGATTTCCGCCACCCCGAGCGCCGTGGCGTCGCGGATCACCGTGTCGAGCTTGCGGCCCTTCAGCAGGGTCACCCCGAGGGTCACGCGCACGCGGGGCTCGGCGACCGCGGCGACCGGCGGGCCCAGGCGCAGCACCGGGCGCCGCGGGTCGTCGTCCGTCAGCGTGGCTTCGTGCTCGCGGCCGCGTCCGTCGAAGACCTGGACGCGCGCGCCGCTGCGCAGGCGCAGCACCCGGCTGAGGTGGCGACCCTCCTCGGGGGACAGGCGGAGCTCGCTTCCGGGCGCCTCGACCCGCGGCGCGTAGAAGCGGTGAACGGACATCAGGTCTCCGGCGGTGGACAGACGCCGTGCGCCGTCCGTTCGAGGACGAGGCCGACCCATTCCTCCTCGACCGCCCGTCCGCGGACGCCTGCCCGCGGCTCCAGTGCGGCGCGTACCGCAGGCTCCTCGCCGACCGTGATGCCGCCCGCGAGCAGCAGCCCCCCGGCCTCGACGAGCCGCAGGACCGCCGCCGCGTGCCGCAGGAAGAACGCGCCGGTGAGATTGGCGGTGACGACGTCGCCGGCCTCCAGGTGGAGGCTCTCGAGATCGCCCTCGACCAGCCTGACGCGATCGTCGACGCCGTTGCGACGGACGTTGTCCCGCGCGTTCGCCAGCGCGTCGGGATCGCGCTCGACGGCGGTCGCCGACCGGGCGCCGAGCAGGATCGCAGCAATCGCCAGCACGCCGGACCCGGCGCCGAGGTCCAGCACGCGCCGGCCCGTGCGGAGGCGGTCGCGAAAGCGCTGCAGCGCCCGCAGGCAGAGCCGGGTGGAGGCATGGTGGCCGGTTCCGAAGCCCATCGAGGGCTCGATGATCACCACGGTGGGGGAACCGGCAACCGGTGGCGGAACGTCCCAGGGAGGGGCGACGATGAGATCGCCGACCCGTACGGCGCGCAGTCTCGCGTGCGAGCGCGCCGCCCAGCCGTCGTCGGCGACGTCGATCGGGGTTGCCCGGGCGCCGTCCGCCCCCAGGGCGCTGTCGATGGCCCGGCAGGCGGCGTCGCGCGATCCCGTCGAGAAGAAATAGACGCGGCGCTCCAGGCTCGCCGGGCGATGCCCGTGGCCGGGCGCGGCCGCATCGTTTCCAGCGTCGTCGTCGTGGATGGCGAACGGGTCGTAGTCGTCGAGCAGGGCGTCGAGGCGGGGCAGCAGCGATTCGGCGGCAACCGGCAGATGGACGTCGAGCGCCGGACGCGGCGTACCGCGGCGCGGGCACCCGGCCCGACAATCGTCGCCTGGGGCTCCGATTGCCGCCCGACCGGGCCTGGCTGGGAGGTTTACGCTGTTTCTACGGCGCAGACTCCTAGCCAAAGATGTCCTTCACCCGGCTGAAGAACGGCCGGCTGTCCCCGTGCTCGTCCGGCTCGAAGGATCGCTGCGGCATCATCCGGTCGAGATCCTCGATCAGCGCCTTCTGCTCCCCCGAGACGGAGGTGGGCACGGCCACCTTCACGTCGATGTAGAGGTCCCCGCGTCCCCGCCCCGAAACGTGCGGCAGGCCCTTGCCGCGCAGCCGCAGCCGGGCGTCTCCCTGCGTGCCCTTGGGGACGTGCAGGGTCTCGTCGCCGTTCAGCGTCGGGACGGTAATCGTACCGCCGAGCACCAGAGTGGGATAGCTCACCGGAATGGAGCACAGCAGGTCGCTGCCCTCGCGGCGAAACAGCGGGTGTTCCTGCACGTGGATGACGACGTAGAGGTCGCCCGGCTCGCCGCCGTGCGGCCCGTGCTCCCCCTCGCCCTGCAGCCGGAGCTGCTGTCCGGTGTCGATGCCCGCCGGCACCTTCACCTTGAGCTTCCGTTCGCGAGACACGCGTCCGTTCCCGTGGCAGGCGTCGCATGGATTGCGGATGAACGTACCGGCCCCGCGGCATGCGCCGCAGGGTCGTGCCACGGTGAGGAACCCCTGTTGGTAGCGCACCTGTCCGCGGCCCTGGCACTGCGGGCACGTCTCCGGTCGGGACCCGGCGGCGGCTCCCGACCCGGCGCACCGGTCGCACGGCTCCTCGCGGGGAACCTGCAGGGTCGCCTCGGTGCCCGACTCCGTGTCCTCGAGCGAGATCGGCAGGTCGTAGCGCAGGTCGGCGCCCCGCCGCGAACCTCGGCGGCGCCGGCCCGCGCCGAAGATGTCGCCGAATCCGAAGATGTCGCCGAGGTTGCCGAAGATGTCGTTGAAGTCGGCGAACGTCGACGGATCGAAGCCGGGCGTTCCTCCTCCGCCGACTCCCGCGTGGCCGAACTTGTCGTAGCGGGCCCGCTTGTCCGCATCGGCGAGGACGGCGTACGCCTCGGCGGCCTCCTTGAAGCGTTCCTCCGCGGTCCGGTCGTTCGGATTGCGGTCCGGGTGGTACTTCAGCGCGAGCTTGCGGTAGGCGCTCTTCAGCTCCTGCTCGCCGACGTCTCGCGATACGCCGAGGACCTCGTAGTAGTCGCGCTTGCTCACGCCTTGGCCACCCTGACCATGGCTGCCCGCAGCAGCTCCTCGTGGAACAGATATCCCCGGCGCAACTCGTCGATGACGTCCCCGTCCTCGTGGCCCGCGCTGGCCTGGTACGCCACCGCCTCGTGCAGGTTCGGATCGAACCGGGCGCCGGCCGTGTCGATCGATGTCACGCCGCGCTTGCGCAGAATCTCCAGCAACTGCCGGTGAATGAGCTCGATGCCCGCGCGGTACGCCTCGACCCCGCCCGCGTCGGTCGAGGTCCCGAGAGCCCGCTCGAAGTCGTCCAGCAGGGGCAGCAGCGCCACGATGAGCATCCTCTCCGCCTGCCGGTTGGCCTTCGCCCGGTCGCGCTCGACGCGCTTCTTGAAGTTGTCGAACTCCGCCTGCTTGCGGAGCAGCAGGTCGCGGTACTCGTCGCGCTCCGCCGCCGGGTCGGGAACGGGCCCGGCGGCCGGCGGGCCCGGGTCTGCGGCCGTCGCCTCGTCGGTCTGCGCCGGGCTCGCGTCTTCCGCAGGCCGTGGCCGGTTCGTCTCTTCGTCGGTCTGCGCCGGGTCCGCGTGCTCGTCGATCTGCGCCGGATTCGCGTCGTCTTCAGGCTGTGCCAAGTTCACGTCGTCTGTCATGTTCGGATGAGGCCGTCTGGTCGACGAGCACCCGGCTGACGGCGCGTGAAACCTGATCCACCGCCGAGATCGCTCGGGAATAGCGCATGCGCCGCGGGCCGATGATGCCGATGCGCCCGGTGCGGGCGCCGTCGAAGTAGGTGGAGGCCACGAGGCTGAAGGCCTGCATCTCCGGCGACGAGTTCTCCGTGCCGATCACGACCGTCAGTCCCGGGCCGTCGAGGTATTCGTCGAGGACCCGAACGAGCAGATCCTTGCGTTCGATCACCGCGAGCAGGGTGCGGAGAATGCCGAGCGGCACGCGGTCCTCGCCGTCGGAAACCTCCTCGGCGAGGAACCAGGCGCCCTCGACGAAGAGGTGGTTCGGCGGGACCATTGCCTCGAGCGTCAGACTCGCCAGGCGCAGTGCGCGCGAGCGAAGCTGGTCGTAGAGCATGCGCTCCTGCCGCAGTTGCTGGACCACCGCCCTCCGCACGTCCAGCAGCGGCAGGCCGGCGAACGTCTCGGAAAGGTACCGGGCGCCCTCTTCCAGCGCGCCGCGGTCGGTCTCCTCGCCGAGGTCCACCGCCTTGTGCACGGTCTCGTCGTCGCTGGTCGTGACCACCACCAGGATCTTCGTGCTGCCGAGCGAAACGAACTGGATGCGCCTGAAGGTGCCCGCCGCCACCCGGGGCAGACAGGCGAACGCCAAGTGATGGGAGGCGACCGACAGCTCGTGCGATACGTTCGACAGGACGTCGCTCATGGTGCCGGCCTGCCGCAGCCGTGCCTCGACGTCCGGCGGGGGATCGGCGTCGCGCCGGCGGCTGAGGAGCCGGTCGACGAAATAGCGGTAGCCGCGATCCGTCGGCACGCGGCCGGCGGACGTATGCGGCTGCCAGATGTAGCCCGCCTGCTCCAGCTCGGCCATCACGTTACGCACCGAGGCGGACGACAGCCCGACATCGCCGTGCTGGGCGAGCCAGAGGGAGGACACCGGCTCGCCGGTTTCGATGTACTGGGCGATCAGCGTACCCAGGATACCGCTGGCTCGCTGCGTGAGCCGACCGAGGTCGTGGTCCTGGATCGTGGCCCGAGATGTCATGGTGCGCGCCGCGGCCCGGCAACGCGACCAGCCATGCCGGCCGCGCTTGGTTAACGACCTCCGATTATAGCAGCCGGTGCCGCCGCGCCGTTCGATACGGTCTCGCCGTCAGGGCGTTCAGCGGCGGTCCCGGCGACGGGGGGAGACCACCGCAACGGCTTCACGGCCGCCTCGGCCGCCGCCTCGACGCTGCCGGCTTCCAGCTTGCCGTACTTGACAGCGATCAACTCGGCGAGAATGCTGACGGCGATCTCCTGGGGCGTCACCGCGCCGATGTCCAGGCCGACCGGGGCGTGCAGCCGTTCCGGACTGGATATCGTCACGCCGGCTTCGCGCAACGCGTCGTGCAGTCGCGCGACCTTGGCCTTGCTGCCGATCAGGCCGAGGTAGCGGAGCGGACGCGGCGCGAGGGCGCGGAGTGCATCCAGATCGTGCCGGTGGCCGCGGGTCAGGATGACGGCGTAGGCGGTAGAAGGAAAGTCCGTGTTCTCGAGCCACGTCGGGATGTCGTCGACGGCGACCTCGACGGCATCCGGGAACCGTTCCGCATTGGAGAACTTCTCGCGGTCGTCGATGACGTGGACCCGGAACCCTGCCGGCGCAGCCAGGCGCCCGAGTTCCAGCGCCACGTGGCCGGCGCCTACCAGGTACAGGTGCGGCGAGGCCTCGAGCGGCTCGATGTAGACCTCCATCTGCCCTCCACAGATGAGTCCCGACTCCTCCGCGATGTCGTCGGCGAGCTCGTACCGCGCGACGAGCGGCCGGCGGGTCTCCAGCGCGCGGCGCGCCTTCCAGAAAGCGTCGTTCTCGTAGCACCCGCCGCCGATGGTGCCGATCGCGCGTCCGTCGGCGAAGACCAGCATCTTCGCTCCGACGCGTTGCGGCGTGGAGCCCTGCGTGCGGATGATGGTGACCAGCGCCGCGGACTCCCCGCGCCGGAACACGTCGTTGACGGCCTCGAAGACTTCTTCGTTCATCTTGGTTCGGCCCAGTATACCGCCCGCCGGCTCTCGCCGCGCGCCCCTACACCGTCAGCAGCCAGTGATGGCCGGGGTCGAGCGGCAGGTCGTCGATCAGCCGCTCGACGAGCACGAAGCCGTAACGGTTCAGGAAATGGACGCCGCCGAGGCTCCGTTCCTGGGGTGCGCCGCCGGGAAAGCTCTGCGCCCGCGCCCGCTCGAACTGCCGGCGCAGCGTCGAGTCCCGCCGCTTCGCGGCCGCCACCACCTTGCCGCGCAGATTCCGGAGCTCCCTTTCGATGCGCCCGGCGGTCGACGAGACCGCTCCGGCGAGAGTCGGATCGAGAGTCGGGACGGCGTTCCGAATGGCGTCGAGATGCCCGCCCGCGGACTGTTCGGCCGCGGTAATCGCCTGTTCGATCGCCTCCGGGATCTGCTGCGCCAGCAGCCGGTTCAGCGCCGCGTCGTCGCGCGGCTGGAGCTGCGCGAAGTCGACTTCGTAGCGGTTCAGGAACTTGACGGTCGCCGCGTCGACGAGGGTGGCGCTCGCCCGCGGGTAGATGATGGGCATCGGGACGTCGAACGCCGCATAGATGCCTCGCAGTTGGCCCAGGTAGGCGAGCTCGCTGGGACCCGCCACGTAGGCCACGGTCGGCAGGAGCGTGTCCTGCACGACCGGCCGCAGCAGCACGTTGGGGCTGAACCGCGCCGGGTCGGCGTCGATGTCCTCCAGCAGGGCCTGCGCGGCGAGTGCCCGTCCTCCGGAGGAGAACTTGCCGTCGATGGCGCGAATTGCCTCGCGGGCGCCGTCGAGCCGAAACAACGCGACGGCTCCGGCGGCGGGAGAGGCCTGGGCGTGGTAGCCCAGGGCGGTCAACTCGGCCCCGGCGTCCGCCGCGAGTTGCGCGGTGCGCCCCGGGTTCCCGATCTCGCGCTTGAACAGCGATCGTACGAAGGGCTTGGCGGCGGGGTCGGAGGCATCGAAGACCACGAGTCCGTGAGCGCCCAGGAGCCGGTCGAGCCAGCGCGCGAAGGCGTCCACCAGGCGCACTCCGGGTGCGTAGGACGCGGCCAGCGCGTCCAGGACGTCGGCGGTGAACTCGGTCGGCGGCAGGGCGGCGCGCAGACTGTCGAGCACGCCGCGTATCGAGTCGTCCAGGACGACGGCGGCCGCGCTCGTGCCGGGCGGCGCGTCGATGTCGAGCGAGACGGGAACCCGCTGCAGCTCTCCGTCGAGGACGTGGCAGCCGCGTATCTCCTCGAGGTCGTGGTCCTCGGCGTCGACCCAGAAGACGGGCGTCGCGGCGGCGCCGTGCTCGTCGGCGAGCCGGCGCGCCAGGCGCACCGCGGTGATCGCCTTGTGCAGCGTGAAGAGCGGTCCACCGAACAGGCCGGCCTGCTGCCCGGTGACCACGGCCACCGTGTCCGCATCGCGCAGGCGCGCGGCGGCCGTCCGCGCCGCTGCCGGTGCTCCGCGGCTCTCGAGCTGCCGCAGGACGACGTCGGCGATCGCCGCGTCCGGCCGCCGCCGCCGGCGCGTCTCCAGCGCGTCGATCCAGCTCGCCGCATGCGACGGGGACCCGGCGAAGTAGGGCGCGAGCCGCTCGAACGCGTGGCAGTAGTCGCGAATCAGACGCCCGGTCCACGGCAGCCGCCGGTCGTCCAGACGAATCCCCGGGCTGTGCTGCGCGCCATCCATTGAATGGGAAACCTCCCCCATGGTACCATCCGGAAACCAGCCGGGGGATTTCGACCACTGACACGCGAGGACGCCGGGGAGTTTCCTGTTCCTGGTGCATTCGGGCCCTACCGGGTCCTGCATCAGGTCGGTACCGGGGTTCTCGGCCCCGTCTATCTCGCCCGTGAGTCCGATGGCGACAGGGCCGTCGCCATCAAGTCCTTTCATCTCGATCTGACGCCGGAGCAGGTGGAGGTTTTCGCCAACGCGCTGGCTCACATCGTCAACGTGGAGGCGTCGCATCCTGCGATCGTCGCGCCGCTCGCCGCGGGACTCGAGTCGGGCACGCCGTTCATGGCCTACGAGTACGTCGAGGCGGAGTCGCTCGACGTCGTCCTGCGGCGCGAGGCGCGGCCCGCCGAGGGGCTGGCATGGATCTCCGCGCTCGCCGACGCGGTGGATGCGGCGCACGCGCTGGGTCTCGTGCATGGAGCCCTGCATCTGCGAGACGTACTGGTGAGCTCCGAAGGCCTGTGCGCGACCGGCTTCGGCATCGCGAGCGCCCTCGAGCACGTGCAACTGGGGTTTCCCGTGCGGAGGCCGTACACGGCGCCGGAGGTGATGGCGGGTCGCCGCTGGGGTCCGCCGGCGGATCGCTTTGCCGTGGCGGTGCTGGCCTACGAGCTGCTCACCGGAACGCGGCCGTCGGCGGCCGGCGACGAGGCGATCTCCGACCTGGTCGACTTGCGGCCGGATGTCGCCGACCCGGCGGGGCTCCAGCAGGCGTTCCGCAACGCGTTGGCGGAGGACCCGGACATCCGGTCGGCGTCGGCCACCGGGTTCGTGGCGGCGCTGGCGCGGGCGAGCGGAGACGAAGCCCGCGCGAGCCGTCCGGCCGCGTCGCCCGTTGAACCCGCCGCCTTCGCCGCGGGCCCTGCGCAGGAATCGGCGGAGGATCGGCCGGACGCGCAGGTCGGCGCCGCCGGACCCGGCGACTACGAGCCGTCGTTCGGTTCGCCGCGCGAGCCGTCGGCGGCGGCCGGCAGCGAGGGCGGCGCGGCCGGGCGCGCCTCGACGCCGCCGGTTCAGATTGCCCTGCCTGACGCGTTCGGCGGCCCGGAGGGGCAGGATGCCGGCGCAGGGACCACCGGCGACGACGACGGCGGGGCACGTGGCGCCCGGTCACGCCAGCCGGCCCGCCCGCCGCGTTCCAAGCGCCGCCCGCCGTATCGTCCCGATGCGCCGCGGCGCTCGGGGCCCGTCGTCGCGGTGCGGGATGAAGTGCAGTGGGATCCGCTGGACGAGCCGAGGGCCGCTCGGCCGCCCGCCCCCGGGCTCGCGTACGGCGACGACGACGTGCCGCCCCCGCCGTCCCCTACCTCGATACGTACGGTGGCGCCCGTGGTTGCCGCCATGGCGGTCGGTGTGGTGGTGGCGTACCTGGTCAGCACGGGACTCGGCACGTCGGGTGACGACAGCGTCGGCATAACGGACCCGCCGAGCGAGAGCGCAGGGCCGGGTGTGGAGTGGAGCGAGCAGACCGTGGCCGGCTCCGGCGGCGCGTCGGCGTCCGTCCCCGCCGGCGCGGCGCAGGCGCCCGGCTCCCCCGAGCCGCAGGCGCTGGTCGAGGAACAGGTGGTGCCGGTCGGCGATCCGCCCACGGCGGGTGGCGCGCCGCCACCGGCGCCGCGGCCGGTCGATCCCGACCCGCGGGAGCAGAGCCCGCCGGTGCTGGAGACCGAAGTGGCGGCCGGCGCCGTCGAGCCGCCCGCGGCGGCAGGGTCGCCCGGCGTTCCTGGCGCGGCGCCGGAGACGGCGCGCCCGCGGCCGGCTGGCGCAGGTCCGAGCGCGGATCCGGCGGCCGCCGCCGGATCGCTGTACGTCGACTCCCGTCCTGCGGGGGCCGCGGTTCGCGTCGACGACGTCGTGGTGGGCGCGACCCCGGTGGAGGTGTCGGACGTGGATTTCGGCGCCCGCCGGGTACGGATCGAGATGCCGGGCTACCGGCCGTGGGCGACCGAGGTCGACGTTTCCGGCACGGAACGGATCCGCGTCGCCGCCAGGCTCGAGCCGGAAGGCCGGCGATGAAGGCGGTGCTCGCCCTCGAGGACGGGACCTGGTACGCCGGCCGCGCGGTGGGCGCAACGGGCGTCAACGCCGGCGAGGTGGTCTTCAACACCAGCATGACCGGCTATCAGGAGATCCTGACGGATCCGTCGTACGCCGGGCAAATCGTCACGATGACCTGTCCGCAGATCGGCAACTACGGCGTTGCCGAGGCGGAGGACGGGGAGTCCGGCGCACCTCGCGTGGCCGGATTCGTCATGCGCGACGATTCGCCGATCGCCAGCAACTGGCGGGCCACCGGGACGCTGCACGACTATCTCGCGGCGCACGGCGTCGTCGGCATCTCCGGTATCGACACCCGCGCGCTGACGAGACTGCTGCGCACGGCCGGCGTCATGCGCGGCGTCATCGGCACGGGAGCGATCGATCCGGAGGCGCTCGTCGCGCAGGCGCGATCGGCCCCTCGCATGGAGGGCAGCGATCTGGTCCGCTCGGTCACCTGCGCGGCGCCGTTCGACTGGCGCGCCGAGGACGACACGCCCGCCGCCGGGTTCGCGATGGAGCCGGAGCGGCGCGCCGCGCGTCCGTTGCGCGTCGCCGCCTACGATCTGGGTATGAAGCGCAACATCCTGCGCCGTCTGGCCGCGCACGGCTGCGAGGTCCGGGTCTTCCCGGCTACGGCGCCGGCCTCCGATCTGCTGGCGATGCGGCCCGACGGTATCTTCTTCAGCAACGGCCCGGGCGATCCCGCTCCGCTGGACTACGCGGTCCGCAACGCGCGCGCGGTGATCGACAGCGACGTGCCGGCGTTCGGCATCTGCCTGGGTCACCAGGTGCTCGGTCTGGCGCTCGGCGCGCAGACCTACAAGCTCAAGTTCGGTCATCGCGGCGCCAATCATCCGGTCCGCAACGTGGCCAACGGAAAGATCGAGATCACCTCCCAGAACCACGGTTTCGCCGTGGATCCCGAGTCGGTGCCGGACGACGTGGAGGTCACGCACCTGAACCTCTACGACGGCACCATAGAAGGACTGCGCCACACGCGGCTCCCGGTCTCCTGCGTGCAGTATCATCCCGAGGCATCGCCCGGGCCGCACGATGCCGACTACCTCTTCAGCGGCTTCATCGATGCGATGGAGCGGCGAGTGGGCCGGTTCGCGCGCGCCTGAACCCGTAAGACCACCGTCTCCCAACGTCCGCCATGCCCCGCCGTACCGACATCCAGCGCGTGCTCGTCATCGGGTCGGGTCCGATTGTCATCGGGCAGGCGTGCGAGTTCGACTACTCCGGCACCCAGGCCTGCAAGGCGCTGCGCAGCGAGGGGCTCGAAGTCGTCCTGATGAACAGCAACCCGGCGACGATCATGACCGACCCGGACGTCGCCGACCGGACCTACGTCGAGCCGCTCACCCGTGAGTACGCCCGTTCGGTCATCGAGAAGGAGAAGCCGGACGCGCTGTTGCCGACCGTCGGCGGGCAGACGGCGCTGAACTTGGCGATGGAGCTCGGCGAGCAGGGCGTGCTCGACGAGCTCGGCGTCAAGCTGATCGGCGCCTCCCTCGACGCGATCCGCGTCGCCGAGGATCGCCTCGCGTTCCGCGGCGCGATGGAGTCGATCGGCATCGAGGTGCCGGAGAGCGCCTACGCGCGGTCTTTCGAGGACGCGTTGAAGCTGGTCGACCGGTTCGGTTTCCCGGTGGTGATCCGGCCGTCGTTCACGCTGGGCGGCGTCGGCGGCGGCATCGCGTACAACATGGAGGAGTTCCGCGAGCTGTCGCGCCGCGGCATCGAGCTGAGCCCGGTCCACGAGGTGCTGATCGAGGAGTCGGTCATTGGCTGGAAGGAGTTCGAGCTCGAGGTGATGCGCGACGGGGCGGACAACTTCGTTGTCATCTGCCCGATCGAGAACATCGATCCGATGGGGGTGCACACCGGCGACAGCATCACCGTCGCCCCCGCCATGACCCTCACCGACAAGGAATACCAGCGGATGCGCGACGCCGCGCGCCGCATCATCAACCGGGTGGGAGTCGAGACCGGCGGCTCGAACATCCAGTTCGCGGTCGACCCGGACACCGGCCGGATGGTCGCCATCGAGATGAATCCGCGGGTCTCGCGCTCGTCGGCGCTGGCGTCGAAGGCGACCGGGTTCCCGATTGCGAAGATCGCCGCCAAGCTGGCTCTCGGCTACCGCCTCGACGAGATCCCCAACGACATCACGCGCCTGACGCCCGCCTCGTTCGAGCCGACCATCGACTACGTGGTCGTGAAGGTGCCGCGCTGGACGTTCGAGAAGTTTCCGCGGGCGGAGCGGACGCTGACCACCCAGATGAAGTCGGTCGGCGAGGCGATGGCCATCGGGCGCACGTTCAAGGAGGCTTTCCTCAAGGGCATGCGATCTCTGGAGATCGGCCGCAGCGGCCTGCTCTTCGGCGCGCAGGACGGCGCCGGCCCGGAGCCGGGCGAGCTGCGGCGGCGGATCGTCTCGCCGACGGACCGGCGCATGTGGGCCGTCTTCGAGGCGCTGGTCGCCGGCTGGTCCGTCGAAGAGCTGTACGAGGCGAGCCGCATCGACCGCTGGTTCCTGACGCAGTTTGCCGAGATCGTCGAGCTGCGCCGGCGCGCGGCCGAGGCGGGGCCGGAGGGGCTGTCGAAGGACCTGCTGCTGGAGCTCAAGCGCGCCGGCTTCGGGGATGAGCAGCTCGCCGCCGTCCTCGGCGTCGATGCAACCGCGGTTGCCGCCCGGCGGGCGGATGATGACCTGCGTCCCGTCTACAAGCGCATCGACACCTGCGCGGCCGAGTTCGAGTCCTTCACGCCCTACCTCTACGGGACCTACGAGCGCGAGTGCGAGGCCGAGCCGAACGATCGCCGCAAGGTGGTCATCCTCGGCAGCGGCCCGAACCGCATCGGGCAGGGCATCGAGTTCGACTACTGCTGTTGCCATGCCGCGTTCGCGCTTCGCGAGGAGGGCTACGAGACGGTCATGGTCAACTGCAACCCGGAGACCGTGTCGACCGACTACGACACCGTCGACCGGTTGTACTTCGAGCCGCTGACCCAGGAGGACGTCCACGCGGTCATCCGGCGCGAGCAGTCGGCGGGCGGCGAGGTTTCCTGCATCGTCCAGTTCGGCGGCCAGACGCCGCTCAAGCTCGCGCTCGGCCTGCAGTCGGCCGACGTTGCCATCATCGGCACGTCGCCGGACTCGATAGACTTGGCGGAGGACCGCGAGCGGTTCGCGCAGTTGCTGGGCGAGCTGGGAATCCCGCAGGCGCCGCACGGTCTGGCGACCTCGCGCGAGCAGGCGCGCGCCGTCGCGGACGACATCGGCTACCCGGTGCTCGTGCGGCCCTCGTACGTCCTCGGCGGCCGGGCCATGGCCATCGTCTACGACCCGGGCGCCCTCGACCGGTACATGACCGAGGCGGTGGACGCGGCGCCGCAGCACCCCATCCTGGTCGACAAGTTCCTCGAGGACGCCTTCGAGATCGACGTCGACGCGGTCGCCGACCACACCGGCGCGGTCGTCATCGGCGGCATCATGGAGCACATCGAGGAGGCGGGCATCCATTCCGGCGACAGCTTCTGCGTGGTGCCGCCGTACCTGGTGCCGGAGCGGCACCTGTCGGTTATCCGCGACTACACGCGGCGGATCGCCCGCGCCCTCAAGGTGGTGGGCCTGCTCAACATCCAGTTCGCCATCAAGGGCGAGACGGTCTACCTCATCGAGGTCAACCCACGCGCCTCGCGCACCGTGCCGTATCTCTCGAAGGCGACCGGCGTGGCGCTGGCGAAGGTCGCCGCACGATTGATGGTGGGCAGGACGCTGGCGGAACTGGGGTTGACGGCCGACCTCGACGTCTCCGGCGTCTTCGTCAAGGGACCGGTCTTCCCGTTCGTTCGCTTTCCCGGCGTCGACACCCTTCTGGGGCCGGAGATGAAGTCGACCGGGGAGGTGATGGGGGGCGGCGAGAACTTCGGGATCGCGTTCGCCAAGGCCCAGCTCTCGGCCGGCCAGCGGCTGCCCGACCGGGGGCGGGCCTTCATCAGCGTCAACGACGACGACAAGCGGAACGTCGTGCCGATAGCCCGCGATCTCGCCGGGCTCGGTTTCGAGCTGGTTGCGTCGAAGGGCACGGCCGCCTATCTGCGCGCCCACGGCCTCGACGTCGAGGTGGTCTACAAGATCAACGAGGGGCGCCCGCACGTCGGCGACCGGCTGGTCGACCGGCAGGTGCACCTGATCATCAACACCCCGCTCGGCCGCGAGTCGTACTTCGACGACCTGACCATGCGGCGCGCCGCGATGCTCTACGGCATACCCTGCGTCACCACCCTGACCGGCGCCGCCGCCGCCGTCAGCGCCATCCGCGCCCTGCGGTCCGAGAAGCCCTCCGTCCGGCCGCTGCAGGAATACCACGCCGGCGTCGCTGCGCGCGGCTGATCGGCGCTGCGCCGCTCGCCCGCCCCTCTCGCCGCTCGCCCCCGGTGGCAGCCGCTCGCAGACTGGCGCCGGGACGAACCGGAGTCACCTTGGAGGATCGGCCGCGAGTTTGCATCGGTGGGGCGTGTGGCCCGACCCGCGCTGCCGCCCGCGCTCGCGCTCATCGCCGGGGCCGGCGCCGGGTGGGCGTTCCCGATCCCGAGCCTTGCATTGACCTTGGGGGCCGCCGTTCTGGCGGTGGCCGCCGCCGTGCTGGGCGTCGTCTTCGGGGCCCGGCGCTTCGCGGCCGTCCTGTGCCTGCTCGGCTACGCACTGACCGGTCTGGCCGCCGGCCAGCGATCCCGTGCGGAGCTGCCGGCGCCGATCCTGGAGTGGTTCGAGGCGGAGATCGCGGCTGACGCGCCCGACGCCACGGCGTGGATCCTCGGACGGCTGCAGCGGGATGCCGCGCCCACCGAGTACGGCGCGAGCCTCACTATCGAGGTCTTCCGGATCGGGCAGGGGAGGGACCTGCGGCCGCTGCGCGGCGTGGTGCGGGCGAGCGTCGGCGGCTCGCTCGTCGGCGGGCGCATCGACCAGTGGCGGCAGGGACGGATCGTGCGGCTTCCGGTGCGGTTGCGCCGGCCGGCCCGCTACGCCAACCGCGGCACGCCGGATCAGGCGCAGCGGATGCAGGTGCGCGGGATCGACCTGCTCGGATCCGTGACCAGCGCGCTGCAGGTCGAGGTGATCGACACCGGGGGCCTGCGGCAGGAATGGAGTGGCCGGGTGCGGGCGTTCATCCGGCGGTCCGTCGACGCGGCGGTGGGGACCCACGATGCGCGCTCGGCCGCCGTCGTCACCGCGGTGCTCATCGGCGACCGCGCCGGGCTGGATCGCGAGACCACCGAGCGGCTGCAGCAGGGCGGGGTCTACCACGTCATAGCCATCTCCGGCGGCAATATCGCGGTGCTGACCGCGGCCCTGCTACTGTTCCTGCGCCTCGCCGGGGCGGGCGGGCGGCCCGCGTCGCTGCTGGCCATCCTCTGCCTCCTGGTCTACGCCCAGGTCGTGGCGCCCGAGGCGTCGGTGACGCGGGCGGTGTTCGCGGCGGTGGTCTTTCTCGCGGCGCGCGCGGTGGACCACCGGACGGATCCCCTGAATACGCTGGCGCTGGCGGCGGGCTGCCTGGTGGCGGCGGACCCGCGCTCGCTGGTCGACCCCGGCTTCCAGCTCACGTTCGGGGCCACGGCCGGACTCCTGGTCGGCGTGCCGCGGCTCATGCGGTGGGTCGACCGGGACGAGGCGCCGCCGAGGCCCGGTAGCCCCGTGGCTCGCGCGCCCGCGGTCCGGTTCCTGCTGGTCCCCGCCGCCGGCCTGCTCGTGGCGACCGTCTGCGCGGAGCTGGCGCTCTTCCCGATCGGCGCGCTGCACTTCTCACGGGTCACGGTGGCGGGCCTCGGACTCAACTTCGCCGCGATTCCCCTGATGTCGGTCACCCAGCTCGCGGGCATGGCGGCGGTCGGCCTGGCCCCGGTCAGCCTCGCTGCGGCGGAGGCCGCCGGCTGGGTGGCGCACGTCGCGGCGGCCGGCATCGTCGAGTCCACGCGCGTCCTGACCTGGGCGCCCTGGCTGTCGTGGCGGCTTCCCGCGCCGGGGCCGGCCGCCGTGGCCGTCTACTACGCCGGCTGGGTGATCGGGCTCGCCGCCGATCACGGACGGCGGAGGCGGCCGGGCGGCGCGTCGCCGGCGGGCACGGTTCCGCACGCCGGGGGCTTCGGCAACCGGGTCGGCGCCGCGCGGTGGGTCGGCGCGGCGCTGATCCTGGCGAGCGCGGCGGCGATGCTGGCCGCCCCGATCCCGGGTCTGGCGGGCCGGCGCTCCGCGGACGCCTGCGGGCTGCTGCCCCCGGTGACCGGCGGTGCGAAGCGGCTGCGGGTTGACTTCCTCGACGTCGATCAGGCGGACGCCACGCTCGTGCGCTTCCCGGACGGCCGCTCGCTGCTGGTGGACGCGGCGGGGCAGGCGCGCGGCCGCGCGGACGTCGGCGGCAGGGTGGTCGTGCCCGCCGTCTGGGCCCTCGGGGTGCGCCGTCTCGACTATCTCGCGATCACCCACGGCCACCCGGACCACATCGGCGGGGCCGGCGCGGTGCTGCGCGATCTCCGGCCGCAGGAGGTGTGGGAGGGGATTCCGGTACCGTCGTCGGAGTCGCTGGCGGCCCTGCGGAGCGGGGCGCGGGCAGCGGGGGCCGCATGGCGCAACGTCCACGCCGGTGATGTCGAGCGCATCGGCGGCGTCCGCGTCCGGGCCGTGCATCCGCCCGCGCCCGACTGGGAGCGCCCGCGCGTGCGCAACGACGACTCCCTCGTGCTGGACCTGCGCTACGGCGGCGTGTCCATCGTCCTGCCCGGCGACATTGAGGCCGGTGTGGAAGCGGCGGTCGCGGCGGCCCTCGATCCGGCGGAGCGGCGCGTGGTGAAGGCGCCGCACCACGGCAGCCGTTCGTCCAGCTCCGCGATCTTCGTGGAGGCGCTGAGTCCGGTCCTGGCGGTCGTGAGCGCGGGCCGCGACCATGCCTTCCGGCACCCGCACCGGGGCGTGGTCGCCCGCTACGAGGCGGCCGGCGCGGCCGTGCTGGCGACCGGGGACGAGGGCGCCGTCGCGATCTGCACCGACGGCCGCGGCCTCGCCGCGTCGACCCGTGACGGACGCCGCCTCGCCTGGTAACGGCAGGATCGACGGCCTCGAGACCCGGATGGACAAGGTCGAGGCCGATATCCGCGAGTCGCGCGCGCTGGTGATAGATGCGATCGCGGGCGAGACGCCTGGGGACTGAGCCTGCGCCGGGCGTCCGGCTCCGCAGCGTCAGTCGCCGGTCTTCACCCGCGCCCACTCCGCTTCCATCTCCTCGAGCGTCGCGTCGCGCAGCGCGACGCCGCGTACCTGCAGGCGCGCCTCCAGCGCCGCGAAGCGCGCGGAGAACTTCCGGTTGGCGGCCCGCAGCGCCGACTCCGGGTCCACGTCCAGATGCCGCGCGAGGTTGGCGACGGCGAACAGAAGATCCCCGAGCTCCTCCTCCACGTCGGCCGCCGATCCGCCGGCCTGTGCCTGCGCGAGCTCCCGCAGCTCCTCGGCGACCTTCGCTTCGACGCCGTCCGCAGTCGTCCAGTCGAAGCCCACCGTGGCGGCGCGCTTGCCGAGGCGGTAGGCGCGCAGCAGCGCCGGCAGGCTCTCGGGTATCGAGCCGAGGGCGCTCGCCGGTCGTCCGGCGGTCCGCTGCTCATCGGCCTTGATCTCTTCCCACCGGCGCTTGACCTGGTCGGCGTCCGGTGCATCCTCGTCGCCGGCCTGCTCGCCGAAGACGTGGGGATGGCGCCGCACCAGCTTCTCGCAGATGGCCCGCAGCGAGTCGGCGATGTCGAAGTCGCCGCGCTCGGCGCTGATCTGGGCCAGGAACACCGCCTCGAGCAGGAAGTCGCCCAACTCGTCGCGCAGGGCGTCGGGGTCGCCGCGGTCGATGGCGTCGACCACCTCGTAGGTCTCCTCGATCACGAACGGGCGCAGCGACTCCAGCGTCTGCTCCCGGTCCCACGCGCAGCCGTCCTCGGCGCGCAGCCGCTGCATCAGATCCACGAGCCGCTGGAAGCCGTCGCCGGCCGTGCCGCGGTGCTCCTCCGGTTCGATTGACATGGTGGCGTATGCTAAAGCACTCCATGTCCGAGGTCACCTTCAACGCGTTCGTCGTCTCGTTGGCGACGACCGCCGCCGTGCACTTCGGCGACCTGGCCGACCCGGCGACGGGGCGCCCGGGTACGGCCAACCTGGAGGGGGCGGGGCAGGCCATCGAGATGCTCGCGCTGCTGGAGCGCAAGACGGCGGGGAACCTGACCGCCGGCGAGGTGGCGTTCCTCGGCCAGGTCCTCGCCGAGTTGCGCAGGCGGCTGGTCGAGGCGCACCGGGAGCGAACGGAGGCGGGCCGCGCGGTCGGGGGCCGGCCGTAGCCGTTCCCGGACGACCGTGCGCATCACCTTTCTGGGAACGGGAACCTCGGCCGGGGTGCCCGTCATCGCCTGCGACTGCGCCACCTGCCGCTCGGACGATCCGCGCGACAAGCGCTGGCGCCCGTCGATCGCGCTCGCCTTCGACGACGGCACCTCGGTGCTCGTGGACGCCTCGCCCGACCTGCGCGCGCAGGCGCTGCGGTTCCACCTCACGCGGGTCGACGCGATCCTCCTCACCCACGCCCACGCCGACCACGTGCTCGGCCTCGACGACGTGCGCATCTACAACTTCCGCCAGCGAGGCGCCATTCCCTGCTACGGGGCCGCGCGGGCGCTGGCCCGGGTGCGGCGAATGTTCGACTACGTCTTCGACCCGGCCACCCCGAAGGGCGGGGGCCTGCCGCAACTCGACCTGCGTGAGCTCGCGGGTCCGTTCTCGCTCGGCGGCGCCACCGTCATCCCGGTGCCCGTCATGCACGGCACGCTGCCCGTGCTCGGTTTCCGTATCGGCGCCTTCGCCTACCTGACCGACTGCAACGCCATTCCCGACGCCTCGTGGCCGCTGCTCGAAGGCCTCGACGTGCTCGTGCTCGACGCGCTGCGCCACAAGGCCCACCGGACGCACTTCACCGTCGAGCAGGCGGTCGGCGCCGCCCGGCGCATCGGCGCCCGCCGCACGCTGTTCACCCACATGACGCACGACCTGCCGCACGCGGCCACCTGCGCCGCGCTGCCGGACGGCGTCTCGCTCGCCTACGACGGGCTGGAGCTGGATGTCGCGCCGGTCCCGACGGATCACCTGCTGATTCCGGGACGCGCCGCGGGCGCGCTCTACTGAGTGAACGACTGCCGGCGCTCGCAGCGCCGACGGACTCAAGCGCTGCATCCCGCTCCCTGCCCGCGCCGGGCAGCGGTGGGGAGCGGACCGGCGTTTCCGCCTGTGGATTATCATGGCGGGATCGCGCATGGACGTCATTCACTATCCTGACGACCCGCGGCCCGCTCGCTGGCAGCAGACGGTCCTGGCGCTCGGCAACTTCGACGGCCTGCACCGCGGGCACGCCCGGATCGTCGAACAGGTGCGTCGCCGAGCGGACGAGCGCCACGCCACCGCGGCTGCGCTGACCTTCGATCCGCATCCTCCGCGCGTCGTGCGGCCCGACAAGGCCCCGCCGCTGCTGATGACGCAGGAGCAGAAGCTGCAGGCCCTCGCGGCGGCGGGCATAGACGGAGCCGCCATCGTGCGCTTCACGCCGGAACTCTCCCGCTGGGACCCGGACCGCTTCGTTCGCACCGTGCTCGTCGAGTGGCTGCAGGTGGCGGAGGTCTGCGTCGGCGCCAATTTCCTGTTCGGCCGGCACCGCAGCGGCAACTTCTCGCTGCTGCGGTCGCTCGGCGCCCGCTACGGGTTCGAGGCCGAGAAGATCGACCCGGTGCGCTACAAGGAGTTCGTCGTCAGCAGCACCCGCCTGCGGCGCCTGATCGCCGACGGGCGCGTGGACGAGGCGGGCGCGCTGCTCGGCCATCACTACATGATCGACGGCACGGTGGAGCGGGGAGAAGGCCGTGGCCGGGACCACGGGGTACCCACCGCCAACCTGCGGACGGAGAACGAGCTGCTGCCGCCCGACGGGGTCTACGCGACGACTGCGACGATCGAGGGCGTGCTGCACGCGTCGGTGACCAACGTCGGGGTGCGGCCGACGTTCGGGCCGGACGGCCCGCGGACCATCGAGACGCACCTGTTCGACGCGGATCTCGATCTCTACGGCCGGCCGCTGCGGCTCGCGTTCATCCGGCGGTTGCGCGGCGAGCAGGCGTTCGAGGACGCGGCGGCGCTCAAGCGGCAGATCGACGTGGACTGCGCGCAGGCGCGGGCACTGTTCCAGCAGATTTCCCTGTAGTGTTTATGGCGGTGTCCGACGACGCGAGGGAGGATCCGGGTGCCGTACGGTGCGAGCTGACGCTGCCTTGCGACGCGCAATTCCGGGCGCTGCGCGAGTGCGTGGTCGAGCGTCTGGCCGCCAGCCTGGGCTGCGCCGGGGCCGAGGCGGCCGCCCGCGCGGTGGCGCTGGCAACGAGCGGCCTGGTCGATCACCCGGCCGGATCGGTCTACTCGCGCGTGACGATGACCTTCACCGCGGGCGGCGGGGTCCTCACGATTCGCGTCCGGTATCCGATCGACCCGGCCGCCGCCGAAACGGCCCCCGGACCGGGGGTCGAGTCGATCCTGAGCGAAGGGGGCAGCGATGCGCCCCTCGCCGTCATGCGCCGCCTCGCGAGCGGGGTCGAGTTCGGCCGTGTGGACGGCGTCGAGTGCTGCACGCTGGTCGCCCGGCTGCCCGCCGCGACCTGACCTCGAACGATTCACTGCCGTCGATTTGCGCGCCATCCCCATGCGTCTCTACAACACGCTGACCCGCCAGATAGAGGACTTCACCCCGCTCCGCGACGACACCGTGCGCATGTACGCCTGCGGCCTGACCGTCTACGCGCGCGGGCACATCGGCAACTTCCGCACCTTCGTCTGTCTCGACGTGCTGCGCCGCGCGCTACGGCACGTGGGCGGCCACCGCATGCGGCAGGTCGTCAACTTCACGGACGTGGACGACAAGACGATTGCCGGCGCCCGCAAGGCCGGGGTTGCGTTGCGGGAGTACACCGATCGCTACATCGCGGCGTTTCGCGAGGACGCCGCCGCGCTCGGAATCGAGCCGGCCGAGGAGTCGCCGCGCGCGACCGACGAGGCGAACCTGCGGGCGATGGTCGAGACCATCGAGGCCCTCGAGGCGCGCGGGCACGCCTACCGCAGCGACGGATCGGTCTACTTCCGGATCTCCACGCTGCCCGGCTACGGCAAGCTGGCGCGGCTCGATCACGCCGGCATGCAGGACGGCGCGCGGATCGACAGTGACGAGTACGCCAAGGACGCGGCCCGCGACTTCGTCCTGTGGAAGGCGACCGGACCGGACGAGCCGACCTGGGACTACGGCGTCGGCCCCGGACGTCCGGGCTGGCACATCGAATGCTCGGCGATGGCGCTGCGGCTGCTCGACGGATCGCCCATCGACATCCACGCCGGCGGTGTCGACCTGATCTTTCCCCACCACGAGAACGAGATCGCGCAGTCGGAGGGCTCGACGGGGGAGCAGTTCGCGCGCTTCTGGGTGCACGTCGAGCACCTGCTGCTCGGCAGCGACGTGAAGATGTCGAAATCGCTCGGCAACGTGCTGAATGTTCAGGACGTCCTCGAGCGCGGCCACCGGGCGTCGGCGCTGCGCTACGTGCTGCTGTCGACCCACTATCGCAAGCAGCTCCGTTTCGGCTGGGACAGTCTGGCGCAAGCAGAGGAGGCGCTGCGGCGGCTGATGGACTGCCTGGGGCGTCTGGAGTCGGTGACCGAGACGGCCGCCGGCGCGCCCGCGGCCTTCCCGGAGGGCCGGGCAGCGATCCGCGGGCGGGTCGAGTCGGCGCGCGAGACGTTCCGGGCCCGGATCGCCGACGATCTCAACACGCCCGGCGCCATCGGTGCCGTGTTCGAGCTGGTGCGCGACGTCAATACGGCGATCGATGCGGGCGAGCTGGGGGCGGACGATGCGCGGACCGTGCGTGAGGCCTTCGACCGCTTCGACGACGTGCTGGGGGTCATTGCGCTCCGGCGCCGGGAGGAGGCCGCTCCGCCGGTTGACGTGACCGAGATCGAGCGGCTGATCGACGAGCGCCGGGCGGCGCGGCGACAGCGGGATTTCGCCACCGCGGATCGCATTCGCGACGAGCTGGACGCGCGGGGGATCGTCCTGGAGGACACGCCGGCCGGCACGCGCTGGAAGCGGAAGTAGGCCCTGCCCGCTTCGGTGCGGCGGAGGCGGCGCTGCGTAACCGATTGCCCGGCGTCGTGGGCAGCGGGAAGCAGGCCCCGCCCGCATCGGCGCGGCGCGGGTCCCTGCGGCTGTCCGGGCGGTCGGCGTTCGGGCGTCTCCCGGCTTGGGCGGCAAGGGTGGCCGGAGTCTTGCATCGTTCCCGGGCATCATGCCGACTCCACATCAGGAAAGTCTTGGAAGACGGGGCGAAGATCTCGCTTGTCGCGAGCTCCGCCGCCTGGGGTACGCGATTCTTGCGCGCCGGTTCCGCACCCGCCATGGAGAAATCGACATCGTCGCGCGGGACGGCGACGTGCTCGTGTTCGTCGAGGTCAAGGCGCGCACCTCGCTCGGTTTCGGCGGAGCGCTCGCCGCGGTGACCCCGCGCAAGCAGCGGCAGGTCATCGCCATGGCGCAACGCTACATGGCGCGGGTCCGGTGGGCCGCCCGGCCGTGCCGCTTCGATGTCGTCGCCATTCAGGGGGACGCGGGGGAGGCGCCGGACATCACGCTGGTTCGGAACGCGTTCGGCGCGGGCTGGCCCGGTCGGTGAATCTTCGTCGCCGTTGCTGGCCGGCCGGGTCGTCGAATCGTCGTTGCCGCCGACAAGCCGCGGATGCCTTGAAGGAGGAAGGCCGCCTGTGGTACCTTTGAAGTTGCGTTTCGGGGCCGAGCGGGAATAACTCAGTGGTAGAGTGCGACCTTGCCATGGTCGAAGTCGCGGGTTCGAATCCCGTTTCC
>JAGWAH010000010.1:26023-49482 GCA_021296515.1 Acidobacteriota bacterium
CTGACGGCGCCGTCGCCAAGTGGTAAGGCAGAGGTCTGCAAAACCTCCATCCCCGGTTCAAATCCGGGCGGCGCCTCCAACTTTTCCCACCGTCCCGCGAGTGACAAGCGGCGGAAGCCCGGATTCCGAGAGCAGAAGGATATGCAAACGCGAAGTCTCGCAAGGTTTCACCTGTTGCTGCTCGTCCTCCTGCTGTCCGGCGCCGGTTGCACCGGCGGGGCCGCCCAGGAAACCGCGGTGTCCACCGCGCCGCGACGTCTGCCGGCGCCCTTCACGGACGAAGCGATCGACGTTGCACGGCGTTTCGTGCAGCCGACGAACGATCTGCGGCTCGCCGTCCTCGAGGAGGAGCTGCAGCGACGCGGCTTGTCCTACACGTTACGGACGTTTTCCGGGACGGGCGCGGACGACCGGACGGAAGGTCACAACGTGGTGGTCGGCCTCGGCGCCGGTCCGCCGCGGATCGTCGTTGGGGGACACTTCGACGCCGACCGGCTGGACGACGGCACGCTCAGCCACGGGCTGGTCGACAACGCGGCGGGCGTGCTCGTGCTGCTGCGCGTGGCCGAGACTCTCCGGGACGCGGACCTGCAGGGAGTCGTGCACGTCGTCTTCTTCGACATGGAGGAGCTCGGGTTGCTCGGATCGCGCGCGTACGTGCAGTCTCTCGATCCGGCACCCGGAGCCGTGATGGTCAACGTGGACATCGTGGCCTATGGGGACGCGCTGCTGTACGGCCCCGGCGATCTCTCCGCCGCGCATCCCCTGGCCGGCCGCGTGCACCGCGTCTGCAGTCGTCACGCCGTTGCCTGCGTGGGCACGCCCCGCATGCCGCCGAGCGACGACCGCAGCTTCCAGCGCGCGGGCATTCCCGCCGTCTCGCTCGCCGTGCTGCCGGCCGAGGAAGCGCATCGCGCCTGGTTGTTCCTCAACGGCGACCTGTCCGCCACGCTGCGCGGCGCCCTCACGCCGCCGATCCTGAGAACCATCCATACCGAGCGCGACACCGTGGACAAGCTGGAGCCGGAGGCTCTGACGCGGGCCGTCCGCATCGTGACCGATCTGGTGCTCGACCTGGACGCGGCGGCGCAGTAGCGCCAGGTGAGAACACAATCGGCAGAATGAGGGAGAGCCCGTGACCTCCTGCGATGCGGGCTCGCAGGATGCCGAGCCTCCCGGCGGTGCCAGTTCAGAAGCTGCGCCAGCAGTGACCTCCTGCGATGCGGGCTCGCAGGATGCCGAGAGTTGTTGCCATCATGACCTGTCGACGCGTCGAGGGCGAACGGGGCGCGCTCTTCGCCCGGCCGGGACGGAGGACCCGGAATGCCGGCCGGACAAGCGCCAGCCGTCGAAACGACAGCGCGCGGCGCCACATTCATGGGGGGTATCGCGCGTTGCGCCAGGGACGGCCGCCGGCGCCGCTCCAATCTACGGTAGCAGCCACGGACCGATGACGCCGGCGTAGAGGTACAGGCTGACGGCCATGCCTGCGGTCATCGAGGCGATCGCCACCAGGCGCCGCCCGGGTGGCAGGAACCGTGACAGCCAGGCAACGGAGACCAGCAGCGTCAGCAGCGCGAATCCCACGAGCGCCTCTACAGGGATGCCGGTCAATACGGCGACCCGCAGCTCGTCGTAGTTGGCTGGTCGGTCGATACCGAACGCTTCGCGCACGACATGACCGGCGCCGGCCCGGATGCGCAACTGCGAGAGCACGGCTACCGCGACGAAGGCCGGGAACGGACGCCATCTGGCGCAGGCGTAGCAGCATCCTGCCACGATGGCGTAGGTGACCATCGGTCCCATGGCGTCCGACAGTGCCACTCCCCAGACCGGGACCACGGCGTTGGCGCCGTCGAAGTCGGCGCGCTGGATCGCCTCCCAGAACTCTCGCAGATCCCACGTGACGGCCACGTAGTGCAGGGTGAGATCGGGGACACCGAACGCTAGAAGTACGAGGTAGTGGCCGACCTCATGCGGCAGAATGGCGAGCGGGGCCGCCGGCAGGCCGCCGAGGCACCACTGCAGGGACACGGCGCGGGCTGTGGCCGGCGTGCCGGACGTGCGCCCGGGCCCTGCCTCTCCGGAGGAGTCGCCGGCGTTACTCGTCGGCGGTGTCGTCATGTCCGGAGTCCGATCCGCCGCCGATTCGGTGGTCTTCGCAGCCGTTCGGGTCCAGCGGTCGCAACAGGCCGCCGGTGACCGCTTCGAGATCCTCGTCGGGGACCTGTCCGTCGGGTGCGCGTCCGCGATCTGCATTCGCGAGTTCTTCCGCTAGCGTCATGTTGTTTTCCTTCCCGGTCCGGATTGGGGTCGCAGGCGTCGACCGCAATCAGTAGCGGTTCGAGTTCGATGGTTGCTTCCGGTGCGTTCCTGCCGGGCTCCTCGGCCGATGCTGTGCGCGGTACGGGCGATGTCTCGCGAAGAGATAGCCCTTCGTCTCGACGCCGGAATGGGGTTCGTAGACGAACTTGACGTGGTTGACCCGCCGTTCGACCACGCTCCACCAGACTTCGTGCGGCATCATCGCAACCGTGCGTCCGGGCCACTTCAGGAGAGCGTTGCGCTTGTCTCGCGAGCAGAGGCCGCGCGCAGTCAGGGTATCGAGGAGATGTCGCTCTCCGGCTCGCGTCCGTCCGGTGAGCTGACACGTATGGGCGAACTGCCGTTCCATCCCGACGCGGGGAATGAAGCCGCGCCGCTCGTCGATGTCGAGGTGCAGCATCGGAACGTACAGCGGTCCTCCGCGGCCGTCGGGGAGCGACGCCAGGCGGGTGATGTCGGCGACATCCGCGCCGCCGACCCCCGCGGTGGCGGCGAGAAAGTCCGCTGCGCCTGCCGCCGGCAGCTTGGCGATGCAGATCCGGACGGTCGGCGCCTCGCGCCCGAACATCAGACCGACATGCGGCACGCCGGTCTCCGGCGGAAGGCGGGCGAAGCAGGCGTGCAGACACTCCTGGACCGCACGCGACGCCTGGCGTCCGGTCATCGCCTCGAGCGCCTCGATTACCCTACGGCGCAGCGCCGGGGCCGAGTGGGCCACCCTGCGCGACCCGCGCAGGGTGCAGAACACTCCGGGTCCGGATCGGGCCGCCTCGTCGCCGGACGGTTCCCGCTCGACGTCGTATTCGAGCCAGAGGTGATCGACCAGGGTGCGCAGCGGTGAGGTCGGAGCCGTCCACCGCCGGCAGAGGGTGGAGAGTCGGCGCCCCCCGGGTGGCGCGTGCCGGCAGCCGGGTGCCGCGCCTCCGCTCGCGTCAACCAGGAGTGCGGCGCCGTCCGGGTGCACGGCGATGACCAGGTCGACCCGAGAGGAGCCGCGCCGCAGCCGGCACTCGAAGTAGATGCCGTTCGTGATCTCCGCCTCGAGGTGGTCGACGGCCGCCCGCGCGTGCGCGAAGGCGTCCGCGGAAACCAGAGCACCCGGCAGGTGGGGGCGCATCGCGTCGAGTGTGCCGGCGAGCGAGAACATGCGGTCTACTCCCACACAAGGATCGATTGCACGGCGTCCGGCGCATGCATGCGCAACAGTTGGTAGCCGATTCCGGACGCGCCCTGAAAGAGACCGGGACGGAAGCCCTCGTCCGCCCCGGTGGCATAGCGGCCTGCCGCCAGAGCCCCTGTCACCGTCTCGCAACAGATGGCCCGCCCCGCTTCGCAGAGATCCCGCCGCCCGAGACGAAGTCCGGCCGCGAACAGGAATTCCGCCCGTCCCAGTCGTCCGCAGCAGAGGCTGTCCGTTTCCGAGGCTGCCCGGCTCGAGGCGCACTCGATGGCCGCCTCGATGGTTGACCGCGCATCGCGCTCTTCGAAAGCAGCGAGGCGGGCAAGCCCCATGCCGGCCGTACCCTGACACCAGGAGCGGGGCCGAGCGGCCGACGAGTCATGCGTCGCCGGCCGGCGTGCGGACGGCGAGGTGCGATCCGGCCCGGGTCGCCGGCTTTCGGCCGCCCAACCCTCGGCCGCGGCGGCTCGGAAGACCTGCACTTCAGCAACGTCACCGAGCCTGCGCAGGGCGTAGCCGATCCCGCTTGGACCGTGCGCGAACCCGGGCGCGATCGGTCCGTGCGGCGCGCGCCACGTTCTCAGGCCGGTATCGGGATCGGTCCTGCGGCTGTCGAGAATGTGCTCTCCGCACCTGATGGCGGTCTGCAGCGCAGGCTTGTCGCCTGTCGCCCGATGCAGGGCGAGCAGGCTCAACACGGCACCGGCCGTCCCGGACAGGACGTCGAGCGTGTCGTCGGCGCTGATGGTGTCTCGATTGATGCCGTGGGCCGCGGTGGATGCGGACGCGAAATAGTCAGGCCGGCCGAGGGACCTGCCGGCGTGGACCAGGGCGTAGATCAGCCCCCCGAGACCGGTGGCGCCGCCGATGCCGATCTCGGCCGCCAGATCGAGCGGCGAGGTGCGGTTGCCGCGGAGGCGCGCGCACAACGGATCGAACACACGCACGGCGAGTGCGCGCGCGTCGCGGCGTCCGGTGACGGCTGCGGCGGCCGCCAGGAACAGCGCGATGCCGGACGTTCCGCCGAACAGATCGATCCCGACCGGATCGAGTCTTGCCGTGCCGGCGGGACGACCGCCCGGGCCGTACCAGGTGACGCCGCTCTCCTCGTCGAGTGCGAGCCGCTTCAGCAGAGCGACGATGGAGTGCACTTCCGCGAGGGATCGATTCCGTCGCCGCGTCCGACCGCGATGACGAGCGGCGCGCACGCGCCGTGCGCGGTAGCTGTGCTTGACCCCGACGATTGCGAAGGACATTCGCAGTATGCGGAGCTGCTCCTCGAGGTCATCGGGATTCAGCCGGGCGAGACGGGTCGAGAACGCGTACCCCGTCGGGTCGAGTTGCTCTTCGAGTCGGATTCCCAGCGCGGACCGGAGACTGGGATCGTCCATGCTCCCGGTGAACAGGGGAACGTCCAGCCTTTCGAGCTCCACACGCTCCGCGGCGCGCGTCGCCCAGCAACGGGGACGCTCGTGCTCGGTGAGCGCCGGGGCCGCCAGGACATCCAGCGCGATGCTCCAATCGGGACCCGACGTCACGTTCTGTGGACCCAGCGCGTCTTCGAGAAGCCTGGCGTAGCTGCGCGTGTCGCGGATCAGGACCCGGAACTCCTCACGCTCCAGTTGGCGGATCCCCTCGGCGGCCCGCAGTCGTTCCTTGTTGCCGCTGAGCGTCACGTACATCCGCCGGAATCCCTCGACGAGCGGCTCGACGTACGCCGATGCGCTCTGCCGGCGGCCCTCGAGCACCGGCGCGTTCGGTTCCGATTCGCGACGAATGGCACGACCGTGCCACGCCATCCGGTCGGTGTTCACGTGCGCGACCGAGTGTTCCGGCCCGTGCCGGGAGTCGGGGTCTGCGAGGCCGCCGGCGATGCGGAACACGTTACCGTCGCCGCGGCGGGCAACGGGTGGCAGACCGGTGCGCAGTACGCTCCCGGGCGGCGACGTGCGCTGAGCCGGATCGGGGGCGTCGCGGTGCGGCGAGGCGAGAGGCGCTCCCGTCATGCACTCGATATCGATTGGCACGGGGTGGTCGCCGCAGGCGATGAGGTTGTTCGCGTGGAGATCCGAGCCGCCGAGGACGTAGGCGAGACAGGTCAGCGAGCCTGCCCGACGATAGAAGCGTTCGACGGCGGCGGCGTCGGCGCACGGAGTTGGGTCGATCCGCTCCACCCATCCGTACTCGCCGCGGTCGAGCACTCTCGGCCGTTTCGACGCGAGGTCCTGGTGCAGGCCCTGGATCTTTGCGAGCAGGTTGGAGAGATGGCGATCGAGGGCGAGCCGTCGGGGCTTGTAGACGAGGTGCGCTCCGGAGCGGAATCTGATTGCGCACACCGTGCGGCCCTCGCGATGCGGGTCGGACAGGTCGGGAGTCACCCCGGCGATTTCGAGTCGTCGATCCTGAATGTCGAAGGTGGCGCGGAGGAGGTCCTCGTCGCGGTCCAGGCGCCGCACGAGATCGACCGTGGCCGCAATCCACTGCCTGCAGCACGTGGCCAGCAGCCGCGCGAGCATGGGATATCGCAACAGCCACCACACCAGACCGTCGTCCCCCATGTCCCGGACGAAATCGCGGTAGATCCCCCGCGAGCGCTTCCAGGGGGTGGATTCGTGGAGTAGGAGGCGCGCGGGATGGCGGGAGCGAAAAACGTCGAACTCGACCCAGAGCGTTCGGGCTGCCGTTCGACACAGCCTGCCGAGGAGGCCGCGCGCGAGATCGACGAGCGCTGCGGACGAGACCCGATCGCGACATGCTCCGAGGTTTGCCAGCAGCCGCCTTCCCGCTTCCGCTGTCAGGTGCCACAGCAGCTCCTCGAACGGCTGGGGGTCCCGGGGATTGAAGACCTTTCGACGGGTGATGGCGCGGTCGAACGGCGTATCGCGTCCGGTTGCCGCGGTTGCCGCGTCGACAAGACCGACCCAGTCCGGCAAACGACCGGGGTTCTTCAGACGTACGGCGCCGAGCAGCCTGAGCGCGGACTCGACGTCGAGCCCGTCCCACCGCAGCCGCTTCTCGAAGCGCCGGGCGTCGCCGTACGCGACGCGGCCGCGCCATTTGTGCAAGCGTGTCCCGGCGGTTCCGGCACACCGGCCGGAGCCGCCGGGAACGACGCTTCCGCCGAGGCGCTCCGACAGCGTCATCGATTCTTCCACCATCCAGCGCAGGTCACGCGGCCGGAACGCCACGGCTGGCCTCATCCATCCGGCGAACCGCTACGCGGTTTCCCAACAGATGTGGATGTCGCCGATCTCGATGTCGAAGCAACCGCCGGCAACCGCTTCGAGCTGCTCGGGGGTCAGCTCGTCGGTGGCGACCGGATCGGGCAGAACGAACATCGCGTCGCAGTCCGAGTCCTTCTCGATGAACTTCACGCGAAGGTTCTCGGGCATCTGCCTGCCCGCCGCCTTCTCCAGAGTGGCGCGCGGGTCGGTCAGCAGACCGGCGCGGAACTCGCTGTCCACGGCGCTGCGCGCCAGGACCTCCTGCACTCTTCCCTGATCGTTGGTGCTCGTCATGCTCTGCCTCCTGCGTAGTGGGATTGAGAAACGAATGAGACGCGCCCAATGCGTGTCCCTCGAACAGTCCTCGGCTTACGCAAGGCGCGTGCCACGTACGGGACGGTTCCGGGCGTATTCGACCGAGGAGCAACGCAGCCGAGGCCGGATGCAATGCTGCTGGAGTTGCGGCCGGGCCCTCGCCAGGGGCTGCGGGGGAACGCTGTGGCGACACGGGCGGCGTCGTTTCGAAATCGACCCTCGACCGGTCAAGCCTGGTTGTCGTTTCTCGCTGCACCGGCCGCCGGCAGAAACGTGCGCGGCTGCGACCGGGCGCCCGGACTACGCGGGCCCGAAGCGATCCCCCGAGCCCGCAACCAGCCGCGACGCCCTGAAAGGCCCGGGTGCGCCGGAGCGGGGATTCCCGGACGGAATCGACGCCAACGACCCTTTTCGGCAGCACCCCCGACGGAATGTTCCGGGCCGCACCTCCCGTGTCAACGGCTGTTGTCGCCGCGCGGCCGACTCGACACCGGATCCGCTCCGCGGCAGGACGAGGCGACCTCCTGGTGGTACTCGGAATGTCGCCGACCGACCCTGCTTCCGCTTCCTGTGGACGGGCGTATCGGTTCCGGGCGTCGCCCGACCACACGTGCCGGCGACGCCTCCGCATCTGGCACGGGGTTTGTAAGGTTTTTCCGGCACGTGCCGCACGGCATCCGAGGCGGCCACCGGGAACGAGCACATGCAAGCGAAACCTGCGGGAGCGATGACACCGGCCGTCGTGTTGGCGCTGGCGCTGGCGGCCAATGCCCAGGTCCGATTCACCGATGGCGTGGACATCACGGCCGTCGTGTCGGGCGCCCTGGCCGGCAGTCCGGATATCGAACAGGCAGATCTCGCCGTCGAGGCCAGCGCCGGCGCGCGTCTCCTTGCGGCGAGCCCCTTCGACCTCCAGCTCAGTACGGCGCTGCAAGTGGCGCGGGCCCACCTGCCGCTGGTCACCGCCCGCAGCCCGTTGCTGGATTCTGAAACCGTCGAGACGAGGACGTCCGCGAGGAAGAGCTTCCGAACGGGGTTGATCGTGTCCTCGGATGTGTCGTTCGCGCGCATCCGCACCGGCACGACCGGACCGGCGACAGGTCAGGTCGACTCGTCGGTTTCCGTCCGCATCCCGCTCGCGGGGGGGCGCGGGGGAAGCGCGGCGGCCGGTGAGGAGCGCGCCGCGCAGGAGTCGGTCACGGCGAGCAGGCTCGAACGCGATCACATCGCTGCGCGCGTGGTGCACGACGCCGTGCTCGCCTACTGGCGCTACGTCGCGGCCCAGGAGCGACTGCGAACGTACGTCGAGTCCGCGGAGCGGGCGCGGCGTCTCGTCCGCGAGACGGAGGTCCTGATTCGGGCGGACGAACGGCCTGCCTCGGACCTGGACCTCGTGGCCGGCAATCGGGCGCAAAAACAGACCGTGGTCACCGCGGCCCGACAGACCCTGCTCGACGCGAAGTACGCCCTCGGAATCGCGATGGGTCTCGGGGCCGGAGCAGTCCGGACGTTGGGTGCGCCGCTGACCGCGTTTCCCGCAACGGCCTTCGATTGCTCGGCGTTCGAAGCGGAGGCGCGGGCGGTGGCGGTCCGATCGGCACTGCGGAAGCGGCGCGATCTTGCGGCGCTGCGGGCACGCCGTGACGGGGCCCGGCTCGCCTGGGAGGGAGCGCTCAGGGACGTGCGGTCGCGCTGGGACGTCGTGACCCGCTTCGGTTACACCCGCGTCGGCGGGAGAGCGGGTTCCGACTCCGCGGCTTCGTTCGCACCGGGCGCCGGAGGACTGAACGGCCTGGTACAGGTGCAGTACGAGCCCGTAGCCACCAATCGCGCAGTGCGGGGGAGGGCGATGGTGGGAGCAGCGTCGCACCGGGCCTCCGTCGTGGCCGTCGACGATCTCGTCCGCCGTATCGAGGCGAGCGTGCTCGTCGCGGTCGAGGCCCTCGACAACGCGGCGCAGGAAGCGCTGGCGGCGGAGGAGGCGGTGCGGCTGTCCGGGCGGTCGGTGCTCACGGAGCAGGAGAAGTTCCGTCTGGGGCTCGCTACGTTGTTCGATGCGATCCTCGCCGAGGACTCGTTGACGAACGCGCGCCTGCAACGGACGACCGCCCGACTCCGCTTCGCCGCGGCTCTCCTGAGGCTTCGATTCGAGACCGGCACGCTGCTCGACGTCGCTGCCGGCGCCGTCTCGGGGGACCCGAGCCGGATTGGCTCCTTCGTTGTCGAGGAATGCAGGCCATGAAGAACAGCGGTGTGTTTCGGAAAGCGTCACTCGATCGGCTCGCGTCGCCCGAGCAGCTCGACAAGCTGTTGCACGTAACGCGTCCGCGCGGATGGATTGCCCTGGTCGCGCTCGGTTTCCTGGTGGGGTCCGCGGTTCTTTGGGGGTTCGAAGGGAGCATCCCCTCCAGGGTCGCCGGCCAGGGCATTCTTCTCAAGAGCGGCGGGGTGCTCGAGATCGCGGCGGGAGCCGGGGGCCGCATCACCGACGTGGCGGTCAACGTCGGCGACGTAGTTCGCGAAGGACAGGTCGTCGCGCGCGTCGCGCAGCCGGACGTCCTGAACCGCATCCGACAGGTTCGGCTCGCCCTGGACAACCTCCGCGTCGAGCATCACCTGGTGACGACGCATTCGGAGGAAGAGGCGGCCCTGCAGCTCGCCCAACTCAGCCAGCGCCGCGAAGGACTCGACCAGTCCATCGCGGCCGCCGTGGACAGCCTCCGTTGGCAGCGCGAGAAGATCGCAGCGCAGCAACAGCTTGTGGACCAGGGCCGGCTGACGAGACAGACCGTGATCGACAGCCGGCAGGAGATGCATGCGACGGAGGAACGGTTGCGGGCCAACCGCCAGCAATTGGCGGAGCTGCGTCTCGACCGGCTCGTGATGGAAGCACGGAACGCACGGACTCTCCAGACGAGCGAGCATCAGGTCGCCAGGGCCATGGTGGAGCTGGAACAGCTCGAGCGCGAGATGAAGGACATGTCGGAGATCGTGTCGACGTTCACGGGCCGGATCATCGAGATCATGGCCGAGAGGGGCGACGTGGCCGCTCCCGGGCAGCCGTTGCTTCGTCTCGATCGGACCGGGCGTACCGTCAAGGGATTGGAGGCCGTGATCTACGTGCCGTCCGCACACGGCAAGCGGATTCGCGTGGGCATGGAAGTCAGGATTGCACCGGCGTCGGTGGCGCCGGAAGAGCACGGCTACATGATCGGGACGGTTACCTACGTCTCGGACTTCCCGACGACATCCCGCGCCATCCAGCGCACCCTGCGCAACGCGGAGCTCGTAGCGGCATTGTCACGGGGCGATGCACCATACGAGATAAGGGCGGACCTCCAACTCGATCCCGCGACGGTCAGCGGCTACAAGTGGTCTTCCTCGTCGGGCCCGCCAATGGACATCCTTACCGGAACGTTGTGCGCCGCACGCATAACGATCGAACGACGCCGCCCGGTAGAGATGGTGATTCCGCTGTTCCGCGAGCAGTTCGGCATATAGCCATGGGGACGCTGGAGCTGATGCGGCGTGCGCTGCCGCGCCGTTGGCGCGCGCGCCGCGTACGCGTGCCGACGGTGTTGCAGATGGAGGCCGTCGAGTGCGGAGCGGCGGCGCTCGCCATGGTACTGGCTCATTTCGGGCGGTTCGTGCCGCTTGAGGAGCTGCGGGCAGCGTGCGGCGTCTCGCGCGACGGCAGCAAGGCGAGCAACCTGCTGAAGGGCGCACGCGGATACGGACTGGTCGCGCGCGGCTACCGGCGGGAGCCGTCCGCGCTCGTGGACCTGCCCTTTCCAATGGTGATCCACTGGAACTTCAACCACTTCGTAGTGCTCGAGGGGTTCCGGCGCGGGCGCGCTTTCCTGAACGATCCGGCGGCCGGACCGCGGGTCGTGACCGACCGCGAGTTCGACGAGGCGTTCACGGGCGTGGCCCTGACGTTCGAGCCCGGCCGCGACTTCGAGCGCGGCGGCGTCAGGCGGCGACTCATGGCTGCGCTGCGGCCCAGGCTGGCCGGGTCGTACCCGGCATTGGCGTACGTGGTCGCGGCCGGTCTCCTTCTGGTGGTGCCCGGCCTGGTCGTGCCGACGTTCTCCCGCCTCTTCGTGGACGACGTGCTGGTGCGCCGGGCCGCGGAGCTGGTGAGGCCGCTCTTTCTGGCGATGGGGTCGGTAATCGTCATGCTCGGCGCACTGACATGGCTGCAGCATCGCTATCTGCTCCGCCTGGAGACCAGATTCGCGGTCACGACCTCCAGCCGGTTCCTGTGGCACGTCCTGCACCTGCCGATACGCTTCTTCACACAGCGCTTCGCGGGCGACATCGGTTCCCGTGTCGCCATCAACGATCGCATTGCTCATCTGTTGTCGGGCGAGCTGGCCGCGTCGTTCATCGCCACGTGCATGGCGGTGTTCTACGCCTGGTTCATGTGGCAGTACGACCGGGCGCTCAGCCTCGTGGGCATGTCGACCGCCGGTCTCAACGTCATCGCACTCAAGTACTTCTCGGCCAAACGCGTGCATCTGAACCAGCAGCTTCTGCACGACCGTGGACGGATGCTCGGAACCGCGATGGCCGGTCTCCAGAGCGTTGAGACACTCAAGGCGATGGGCGCCGAATCCGACTTTTTTGCGCGGTGGTCGGGTTACCAGGCCAAGGCGATGGGGACGGAGCAACGTCTGAGAGTACGGTCCGAAATTCTCTCTGTCGTGCCGCGCCTGCTCATGCCGCTCAGCGCGGCGCTCGTTCTCGGCATCGGCGGGCTGCGGGTCATGGACGGGACGGTCAGCATGGGAATGCTGGTTGCTTTCCAGGCACTGATGCTGGGATTCATCACTCCCTTGAACAAGATGGTCGATCTGGGCAGTACGCTGCAGGAGGTCGAGGGGGACATCGCCCGTCTCGATGACGTGCTGTCGGCGCCGGCGGACGCTCCGCCGCTGTCGGACGAGACGTCGGTCTCCGCATCGCTCCCGCGATTGTCGGGCCATCTGGAGCTGCGCGGCGTCACGTTCGGCTACAGCCCGCTCGAGCCGCCCCTCATCGAGGACTTCAGCCTCTCACTGCGTCCCGGCAGTCGCGTTGCGCTCGTCGGCGGATCCGGCTGTGGCAAGACCACGATCGCCAGACTGGTCTGCGGCCTCTACGAGCCGTGGAGCGGCGAGGTGCTGTTCGACGGCAACTCCCGGAAGGAAGTGCCTCGCGGGTTGATGACGAACTCCTTCTCCGTCGTCGATCAGGAGGTGTTTCTGTTCGAGGGTTCCGTCCGAGACAACCTGACGCTCTGGGACACCACCATAGAGGAGGCCGACATGGTGCGCGCGGCGACCGACGCGTGCATGCACGACGAGATTTCGGCTCGACCGGGTCACTATCACGGCCCGGTCGAGGAAGGCGGCCGCAATTTCAGCGGCGGTCAGCGTCAGCGGCTGGAGATCGCGCGCGCCCTCGTCACGAACCCCGTCCTGCTCGTGCTCGATGAAGCGACCAGTGCGCTGGACCCGACGACCGAGGCGCTGATTGACGACAATCTGCGGCGCCGGGGCTGTACCTGCCTCATCGTGGCTCATCGACTGAGCACCATCCGGGACTGCGACGAGATCGTCATGCTCGATCGCGGGCGTGTCGTGCAACGGGGAACGCACGACGAGATGAAGGCGATTTCGGGACCCTACAGTCGGCTTATCGCAGCGACGTAGCGGGACCGGGTGGGAGCGTGTGGGATGACGAGGGTTTTCGGGGCGGGAGACGAGGCGGTGCAGGCCGGGGCGAACCAGGCCTTCCTTCTCGACGCGGGAGGCGTCTGGTTCGTGGAGCGGGGGCGGGTCGATGTCTTCTGCATTCGGGTGGCGGCCGATGGGGCGGAGGCGGACCGCATGCACATCGCGCGTGTAGCGGCGGGCGGATGTCTGTTCGGAGAAGGCGGCCGCGACGTCGGTGAGGGCGATGCGATCGAAGGAGCGGAGTGCGCGGGCGACACCGGGGCGCTTCCTGCAGTCGTCCGCACAACGACCGCCCGGGAGGGAATGGGGGATGCGCTGGCAGCGCGAGGTGTTCTGCAGGCGGTCGGGAGCGCGGGGACGACGCTCCTGTTCCTTGGGGAGCTGGCCGCGCGCGCGAGGTTCGAGGAGGCTGCGCTGCAGGCGGAATCTGCGCGCCTCATCGACGGGTGGGTCGAGGCGATCTATGCCGGACTGGTAGCGGGCGCGATGCCACGGGACTGTGAGGCGCTGCCGGCGCCGTCCACTGCGCGACTCGAGCCTGCGACCGCCGTGAGCTCCCGTTCAGGTGTCGCGTGGATCGATCACCGGAAAGGGCAGTCGAGTCTGTTGGGGAAGCCCGAGCTGCCGATGCGCGGATGCCCGCTTCCCTGTTCGACGCGGGCCTGGTTCGCGACATCCACGGGATGCGAGGTCCGCGTTGTCACCACCCTCTCGCTGCTGGAGCAGGGTGGCGTCTGGACGAGTCTGGGCGCGTTCCGGGGGCTGGCGATCCGGGGCGCGCTGTCGGTGATGGAAGAGCGAGCCGCGGGCGAGCGGCTTCGCCGGCGGCGCCGCAGCGTGGAACGGGACGCGCTCATGCGTGATGCGTTCACCGAGCTTGTCGCGGCGCACGACGCCGCGTCGGGCGCGCGATCGCCGCACGGGGGTACCGCGGTGACCTCGATGACGGCCGAGCAGGATACGCTTGCGGCCGCCTGTCGACACGTGGGAGCAGCGCTCGGGCTGTCACTCGGGCAGGAATCGAAGCGGGTCGTCGACGCGTTGTCCGATCCCGTCGCGGGAATCGCCAGAGCTTCGGCCGTCCGGGTGCGGCGGGTGCTCCTGGAACACGGCTGGTGGCAAAGCGACAGTGGACCGCTGCTCGGCCGAACGGCCGGCGACGACGGGCACTGGGTCGCGCTGTTGCCGGCTTCGCCCGGCAGCTACGTCGTCTGCGATCCTGCCGACGGTACGCGCGGACGGGTTACGGCCGCGGTCGCCTCGGCGCTGGCGCCTCGCGCGTACACCTTCTATCGCTCCTTTCCGACCGGCAGGCTGTCGCTCAAGGACGTGCTGCGCTTCGGCGTGCACGGTTGTTCGCGCGATCTGTTTCTGACCGTCGGTCTGGGACTTGGCGGCGGGCTGCTCGCCCTCGTTGCTCCCGTCGTGACCGGCGCCATGTTCAACTCGATCATCCCCGGCGCCGAGCGGGACCAGCTACTGCAGGCCACTCTCATTCTGCTCGCCTGCGCCTGCGCCACGGGCATGTTCGAGCTGGTTCGACGGCTCGCGCTCGCGCGCGTGGACGGCCGCATGGGCGCCGCGGTGCAGGCCGCCGTCTGGGACCGGCTGCTCGATCTTCCCCCGCGGTTCTTTCGCCCGTACAGCGCCGGCGATCTCGCGGTGCGCGCGATGGGCATCGACGCCATGCGCAAGACGTTGGCCGGAGCCACCGTCACCGGGGCGCTCGGGGGCCTGTTCTCCCTCTCGAATCTCGTGCTCCTGTTTCACTACGGAGGCGCGCTCGCATGGTGGGCGACGCTGCTGCTGTTCACGGCCGCCGGCGCGAGCCTGCTGGCCGGGTACGGACACCTTCGCCTCCAGCGGCAGATCGTCCCGTTGCGAGCCAGGGCATCGGGCCTGGTGCTGCAGTTGCTGACCGGCATATCGAAGCTCCGGGTGGCAGCCGCGGAAGGACATGCGTTCGCACAATGGGCCCGTCTGTTCAGCCGGCAGCGGCGCCTGCAGTTCAGGTCCAGAATGGCCGGCAACCGGCTGCGCGTCTTCAACGCCGTGTTTCCGACGCTGTCGCTGCTGGTGATCGTGGCGGCGGCGACGAAGGGGGGCAGCGTCATACCGGAGATCCGCACGGGAGACTACCTGGCGTTCTCGGCTGCGTTCGGGGCGTGCCTGGCGGCCGTAGTCTCGATGAGCACGGCGGCGATGGATGCTCTCGGCGTCGTTCCCGTCTACGAGAACGCCAAGCCGATTCTCGACGCGGCGCCGGAGGTTCATGGCGCACGTGGCGACCCGGGAGACCTGACGGGCAACATCGAGGCGCGCCACCTGACGTTCCGCTATCTGCCCGATCTGCCACCCGCCCTGCAGGACCTGTCGTTCACGGCGCGTCCGGGCGAGTTCATCGCATTCGTCGGGCCGTCGGGATCGGGCAAGTCGACACTGCTGCGGGTGCTTCTCGGCTTCGAGCAACCGGATTCCGGCTCCGTGTACTTCGACGGGCAGGACTTCAGCCGCCTGGACGTTCAGGCCGTTCGAAGCCAGATCGGCGTCGTCCTGCAGTCCGGGCGCGTGATGGCAGGAGACTTCTTCACGAACATCGTCGGCGCCTCCGCGCACACGATCGAGGATGCCTGGGACGCCGCGCGCATGGCCGGTCTGGCCGAGGACATCGAGGCGATGCCCATGGGCATGCACACGGTCGTCAGCGAAGGCGCGAACACCCTGTCAGGCGGTCAACGCCAGCGCCTGCTCATCGCGCGGGCCATCGTGAGCAAGCCGCGCGTCGTCTTCTTCGACGAGGCGACCAGTGCGCTCGACAACCGGACGCAGGCCATCGTGAGCCGGAGCCTGGAGCGGCTGAACGCCACGCGAGTCGTCATTGCGCATCGGCTGAGCACGATCGTGAACGCAACCCGGATCTACGTAATGGAGCGCGGACGCGTGGTCCAGTCGGGACGATACCAGGACCTCATCGCTCGCGAAGGGCCGTTCGCCGAGCTTGCGAAGCGGCAGATGCACTGACCTCGACGGCAGGGGAACCATGTTCAGTAGGAATCCGAGACTCGATCGAGCAGCGGTCCTGGCCGGCGTCTGCACGCTGTCCATTCTCATGTGCACCTGCCGGCAGCCGGAGCTGGTCCGGGGACAGGCGCAGGCGGAGGCGGGCGGCCCCGTCACCATCGCTACCGCGTGGCCCTGGGAGTCGCGCGCGACCCTGTTGTACGGCCAGGGTCTGCAGATGGCCGTCGACGAAACAAACGCGGCGGGGGGTGTCCTGGGACGCCCTCTCCAGGTGTTGCGGGAGGACGATCACGAGTCGGTCGACGAGGGCCGGCTGGTCGCCCGGCGTCTCGCACAGGATGACGACGTGGTGGCGGTGATCGGACACATGCAGTCCTACGTCTCACTTCCGGCCGCCGCCATCTACGACCTGTTCGGCATCGTTCACCTCGCGCCGACGTCGACCGACCCCCGGCTGACGCAGCAGGGATACCGCCGGCTGTTCCGCATGACGTTCACCGACCGCGAGACCGGCGCCCAGATGGCGGACTTTGCCGCGGAGCGGGGTTATGACCGAATCGCCATCTACTACATCCGCAATGCGTACGGGCGGGGCCTGGCCAACGCGTTCGAGGAGCGGGCCCTCGAGCGCGGCGTCGGCATCGCCGACCGGCAGTCCTACGATCCCAATGCGGTGGGCGGGGATCGAGCGTTGACCGACATCCTGGCGTCCTGGCGGGATCTGAGCCTGCGCGCGATCTTCATCGCGGGCGAGCCCCGCGAGGCAGCGGCGATGATCCGGGCCGCCCGCGAGCGTGCGATAGACGTTCCCGTGCTGGGCGGCGACGCGTTGGGCACGGCCGCTTTCGTGAGCCTGGGCGGTCGTGCGGTCGAGGGAACGGTGCTTGCGGCGGCGTTCCATCCGGGTGACGAGCGCGAAACGGTGCGGCAGTTCAGCGTGAGGTTCCGGGAGCGCTACGGCAGGTTGCCCGACGCATCCGCGGCGCTCGCCTACGACGCGGTGCGGCTGCTGGCGCACGGTATGACCCAGGCGGAATCGGTCGACCCGGACAGAGTGGCGGACGCCCTGCGAGCGACGGCCGGCTGGCGCGGGGTCACCGGGCCGGTCACCTTCACGGACGAGGGCGACCTCGTCGAGCGCGCCATCGGCAAGGTCGTCGTTCGCAACGGGCGGCTCGTCTGGCTGGGCGACGGCGCCGAAGGGGAGTGACGTGCCGGCCGGGATGGACCGCATGTCGGTGCTGCGGGCTCTCGGGGCGGCCCCGGCCGAGTGTCTCGAGCTCCTGAACTACAACGAGAATCATTTCGATCCGACGGGTCTCGAGCGGGGCGGGCCGTTGCCGCTCGCGGACGAGCCCTTCGTGGCGACGTGGGAGCGGTACGCGCGGGAGGCGGAGTCCGACGGCGTGTGGGCCGTGCTCCGCAACGCACTGGTGCAGCTCCGGTTCCCCGTGCGGGAAGGAATGAGTCGCGAGCCCGCCTATGAGTCGGCCACTCGAAGTTCGGCTCCCGTATGCGAACCGGTCACACCGCTTCGCCTGCAGCGGCCGCGTGACCTGCGGCTCGCTATCCATGCGACGCCGGCCGGCCGGTTGCCGGTGCTGATCGCCGCCTGCCGGGAAGACTTCGAGTCTCTGGTGCGGGCGCTGACGAAGCGCAACGAGCCGGCGCCCGTTCCCGCGGCGGTCGGCGCCTGCATGGTCACCGGCTACACCAACGTCGATCGGCTGCGCCGGTTGAGGGATCGCTGGTGGGCGGCGTACCCGATCCCGACGCAGGCAGGTTGGAGGCGGAAGCTGCGAGAGCTGCGTGCGAAGAAGGACCTCTATCGAGACCGGTTCGTCATCGCGTCCACGGCGCCCTACAGCGGGGTGCCGGCCGACTGTCTCGGCCTCGACGCCGGGAGCTGGAAGCGGTTGTCGTTGACGATTCGCATCGAGCACGAGTCCATGCACTACTTCACGCGCCGCGTGCTCGGGTCCATGAAGAACCGGCTGCTCGACGAGCTGATCGCGGACTATGCGGGCATCGTGCGCGCGACCGGCCGGTTCCGGGCCGACTGGGCTCTCAGGTTCCTCGGCCTCGAGTCGTATCCGGACTATCGGTCGGGCGGACGTCTCGAGCACTACCGCGGCGATCCTCCACTCTCGGATGGCGCCTTCCGAGTGCTGCAGAGCCTGGTGACGCGCGCGGTCGAGAATCTGGAGGCGTGGTCCGCGGCCGGCGACGACGCGACGCGTCCGGACGGCCACATCCGTACGGTCGTCGCGATGACGAGGTTGACCGTCGAGGATCTCGCGGCGGCCGACGCGGTGCGACGTCTCCGCGCGGCTGCCCGGGCCGTCGCACCCCACGTGGGCCGCGCGCCGCGGCCGGTGCACGCGAGACCGGCGTGACCGCGCCGATTGACACCTGCGATGCGCACTCGTATAACCTTGGTGACTCGCACGAGCGACACGGAGATCCGGACCACCGACGCGCATTCGGGGTGAACGTAATGTCAAGTCGATCCGCGAACCTTTCAACCCGTGGCCTGTCGCCGCTCGCGGCGGCGATCCCGGTGCTCGCGGCCGCGCTGTTCGCCGGCGCACCGGCGGCGGCCGGGCAGGACGCGGCTTCGGCGCCGGCCGTCGACTTCCAGCGGCAGGTGCGGCCGATCCTGGCGGACAACTGTTTCCAGTGCCACGGACCGGACGAGAGCACCAGGCAGGTGCGGCTGCGGCTCGACACCGAGGAGGGCGCCTTCGCGGAACGGCCGAACGGCCACCCGATCGTCAGGGGGGACGCCGAGTCCAGTCTGATCTTCCAGCGCATCGCGCACGCCAACGCACGGTTGCGGATGCCGCCGGCCCACACCAACAAGACGCTGAACGACGAGCAGATTGACGTTCTGCGGCGCTGGATCGACGGGGGTGCTTCCTGGGACCAGCACTGGGCGTTCGAGCCGATCGTCCGTCCCGAGACTCCGGCCGTGGCCGACTCCGACTGGGCGCGCAATCCGCTCGATCGCTTCGTCCTCGCGCGGCTGGAGGCCCAGGGGTTGGCGCCGGCGCCCACCGCCGACCGGCCGACGCTGGCGCGTCGCGCGGCGCTCGACCTGACGGGGCTGCCGCCCGATCCCGCGCTGCTGCACGCGTTCCTGAACGATCCGTCGGAGGACGCCTACGAAAGGTACGTCGACAGGCTGCTCGCGACCGAGCAGTGGGGCGAGCACCGGGCCCGCTACTGGCTCGACGCGGCGCGCTACGGCGACACGCACGGGATCCACATCGACAACTACCGCGAGATGTATCCGTACCGCGACTGGGTCATTCGCGCTTTCAACCGGAACAAGCCCTTCGACGAGTTCACGTTGGAGCAGGTGGCCGGCGATCTGCTGCCCGAGCCGAGCCTGGACCAGCTCGTGGCGTCCGGCTTCCAGCGCAACAACATCACGACCAACGAGGGCGGGGTCGTCCCCGAAGAGTACGAGGCCATCTACGCGAAGGACCGCGCCGAGACGATCGGCAACGTGTTTCTGGGGCTGACCGTCGGTTGCGCCACCTGCCACGACCACAAGTTCGATCCGATCCGGCAGAGCGAGTTCTACGCGATGACCGCGTTCTTCCGGAACACCACGCAATACGTGATGGACGGCAACGTCTCCGACCCGCCGCCCATCCTGGTGGTCCCGCAGGAGGCGGACCGGGAGCTGTGGTACGACCTGCGGGAGGAGGCCGCCGACGTCGAGGCGCTGATGGCCCACCGGGCGGCGGCGGTCGACACGGCCTTCACCGAGTGGCTCGCGACGGGCGACTACCGGAACCTGCAGTCGCCCCTGGAGGACGATGCGCAGTGGATGCGGCTCGATCTCGGCGAGCCGGCGGATCCGGCCTTCGAGATGGAAGGGCAGCGGCATCCGGTCACTCTCGAGGGCGGGGCGAAGATTGAAGCCGGGCCGCACGGCCAGGCGGCGCTCCGGTTCGATGACGCGTCGTGGGCGGGCCTCCCGTCCTTGCCCCTCGACACCGACACGCCCTTCTCGATCGCGCTGTGGATCTACCAGCCCGAGCTGGAAGGCAACTACGTCGTCGCGGGGCAGTACGACCCCGACGACGGCAATCGGGGCTGGTCGATGGACATCGGATCGCGGCAGCTCTCGTTCCGGATGACGGGCGAGCCGGACCCGGACGGCGAAGGGCGGCCGGCGCCGCGCGTCGCGCCCAGCAACCTCAGGCGGTTGGCGCCGGGCGAGTGGACGCACATCGTGATCACGCACGACGGCACCGGCGAGCGCGCCGGAATGAACGTCTTCCGGGACGGCGACGTGGTCGAGGCGTCGGGCAGCGAGTACTTCACGCGGGCGATCGGGAGCATCCAGACCGGCCTGCGGCTCGAGCTCGGCCGGGGCCGGACGACGGGCCGGGGCGGCCGCGACGAGCTGGAGATGCGCTACTTTACCGGCGGCGGCATCGCCGACCTGCGCGTCTTCAATCGCCCGCTCACGGTGCAGGAGGCCAGGGTCGTCTCACTCTGGTCGACTCTGGAGCAGGCGCGCGACAAGCACGCCGCGGCGCTCGACGAGGCCGAGCGGGAGGCCTTGCGGCTCTACTATCTCAGCGTCGAGGACGAGCGCTACCGCGGGCTCGTCGCGCGCAGCCAGCAGATCGAGCGCGAGTGGCGCGAGATGCGCCGTCGCGGCGGCGTGACCCACGTGATGAACGAGCGCACGGACAGCGACGCCGCGGCGCACGTGCTCAATCGGGGGATGTACGACCAACCGCTGGAGCGCGTGTTGGCGGGCACGCCGGCCGCGTTGCCGCCGATGGAGGAGTCGTGGCCGCGCAACCGCCTCGGGCTCGCCCGCTGGCTGGTCGACGAGGACAACCCGCTGACGAGCCGCGTGACGGCGAACCGCTTCTGGCAACAGGTGTTCGGGACCGGCCTGGTCACGACCAGCGAGGACTTCGGCGCGCAGGGCGATCCGCCGACGCACCCGGCTCTGCTCGACTGGCTGGCGGTGGCGTTCCGTGCGTCGGGCTGGGACGTCAAGCAGTTCTTCCGGACGCTGGTGACGTCGTCCACCTACCGGCAGTCCGCCCTGACGACGCCGGAGAAGCTGGAGGCGGACCCGGAGAACCGACTGTTCTCGCGCGGGCCGCGCTTCCGGATGGACGCCGAGATGGTGCGCGACTACGCCCTGGCCGCCAGCGGGCTGCTCGTGCCGACGATCGGCGGCCCCAGCGTGCGGCCGTATCAGCCCGCCGGCGTCTGGTCGACGGTGGCGATGCCGCAGAGCAATACCCGGGCCTACCGGCAGGACGACGGCGAGAGCCTGTACCGCCGGAGCCTCTATACGTTCTGGAAGCGGTCGGCGCCGCCGCCGTCCATGGAGATCTTCAACGCCCCGACCCGCGAGCACTCCGTCGTGCGGCGGGAGCGGACGAACACCCCGCTGCAGGCGCTGGTGACGATGAACGATCCGCAGTTCGTCGAGGCATCGCGGCACCTGGCCCAGCGCGCGATGCGGCAGGCGGGCGACGGGTTCGATCCGCGGCTCGACTTCGTGACCCTGCGGTTGCTCGCGCGGCGCTTCAGCGACGGCGAGCGCGAGATCGCCAGGCGTTCGTACGACCGTCTCGTGGAGGCCTATCGCGCGGATGCGGATGAGGCGGAGCGGCTTCTCGACGTGGGCGACTCGGCGCCGGACGACACGCTGCCGCGCGCGGAGTCGGCGGCCTGGACCATGCTGGTGACCCAGGTGCTGAACCTGGACGAAGTGCTCAACAAGTAGCCGCGCGAAGCCGCGGTAAACGCGCAGCGGCGCAGGCGATCCGTTAACGAGAGGTTCACGATGCATCCAGTCAAAGAGGCGATCCAGGCGGAGACGCGGCGGCAGTTCTTCGGCAAGGTCGCCATGGGGGTCGGCGGGCTCGCCCTGTCCAGCCTCATGGCCGAGGATGCGTTCGCCGCGCCGCAGGGCGCCGCATCGTTCGGCGGCCTGCCGTCGCTGCCGCACTTCGCCCCGAAGGCGAAGCGCTGCATCTATCTGCACATGATGGGCGCGCCGCCGCAGATGGATCTGCTCGACTACAAGCCGAAGATGCGGGACTGGTACGACAAGGACCTGCCGGAGTCGATCCGCCAGGGACAGCGCCTGACGACGATGACGTCGGGGCAGGCGCGCTTCCCGATCGCGCCCTCGGTCTTCAAGTTCGACCAGCACGGGCAGAGCGGCGCCTGGATTTCGGAGATCCTGCCGTACACGGCGCGAATGGCCGACGACATCGCCATCGTCCGCTCGATGCACACCGACGCCATCAACCACGAGCCGGGCATCACGTTCATCCAGACCGGCCAGCAGATCCCGGGCCGCCCGTGCATCGGGGCGTGGTTCGCCTACGGCCTCGGAAGCATGAACGAGGACCTGCCGACGTTCGTGGTGATGAACGCCGAGAAGAGCCATCCGAAGTCCGGCGTGCAGGCGATCTCGGCGAAGCTGTGGAGCGCGGGGTTCCTGTCGCCGGAGTACGCCGGCGTCCGGCTGCGGGCCGGCGCCGACCCCGTGCTCTACCTGCGCGATCCGGACGGCGTGTCGCGCGACGTCCGCCGGCAGATGCTGGATGGCTTGGCCGATCTCAACCGGATCCAGCACGAGCAGCTCGGCAGTCCGGAGACCCTGGCCCGCATCCAGCAGTACGAGATGGCGTTCCGCATGCAGTCTTCGGTCCCGGAGATGGCCGACCTGTCGGGCGAGCCGGATCGCACGTTCGAGCGTTGGGGCGAGGAGGCGAAGCAGCCGGGCAAGTTCCAGAACGCGGCCCTGATGGCGCGGCGGCTGATCGAGCGGGGGGTGCGCTTCGTCCAGATCTACCACCGCGGCTGGGACGTGCACGCGTTCGCGCCCGAGGTGCTGCCGGCGCAGGCGCGGGACGTCGACCGGGCGGCGTGGGCGCTCATCCAGGACCTGAAGGAGCGGGGGCTCTTCGACGAGACGCTGGTCATCTGGGGCGGCGAGTTCGGCCGGACGATCTACTCGCAGGGCCGGCTGACCCCGACCGACTACGGGCGCGACCACCATCCGCGCTGCTTCAGCCTGTGGATGGCGGGCGGCGGGGTCAAGGGGGGCGTCGTCCACGGCGAGACCGACGACTTCTCCTACAACATCGTCAAGGACCCGGTGCACATCCGGGATCTGCAGGCGACGATCCTGCACCTGTTCGGGATCGATCACGAGCGGTTCACGCACAAGCACCGGGGCCTCGACGCGAAGTTGACCGGCGTCGAGCCGGCCCGCGTGGTCCGGGAGGTGCTGGCGTAGGCAAGGGGATTTTTGAACCCGACCTGCGACCCACTCTTGGAGGTCAGGTCGGTGTGGGGTGGTCCGCCGGTCGGACGGACGCCGTTGAGTTAGCGGGAGGATGCTGTGAGGAATCGATACGTGTCGCTCGCGGTCGGTCTGGTCGCGCTACTCGGTCTCGTCCCGGCAACGGCCGCGGCGCAGGTGACCATCACCGACTGGCGCGGCGAGTCGGTGACGGTGGAGGAGGGCGCGGCCGACTCGGACGGCGTCCGGATCGTCTACCACACGGCGGGCGACGGCCCGCTGGTGATCTTCGTACACAGCATCACGGGCCCCTGGTTCGACTGGCGGCACCAGATGGTGGGGTTGTCGGAGCACTACCGGGTGGTCGC
>JAGWAH010000010.1:49614-59196 GCA_021296515.1 Acidobacteriota bacterium
TGGCACTTCGCCATGACCTATCCGGAGAGGACGTCGCGCCTCGTCTCCGTAGGCACGATCCACCCGGAGGGCCTGATTCGGGAGCTGATCTCGAATACCGAGCAGCAGCAGGCGAGCATGTTCCAGCGCGGCATGCAGGAGAACCCGAACGCGGCGGCGGAGTTCGGCGCGCGGATGCGGAGCCGTCCCCCGAGCCCGGACGACACCTTCGAGCTGGCGGCGCTGCGTCGTCTGGCCTACGAGCGGCTTTACCCGGAGTCGATCGAGAACTTCTACAAGGCCAACTGGCCGCCGCGCCCGTTCACGACGGAGACCGAGGGCTTCGGCTTCCGCATCGGCGAGTTCCCGCCGGTCCAGGCGCCGACGCTGCTGATCTACGGCCGAGACAGCGGTCCCTTCAAGCCGGAGACGCTCGACGGGATCTGGCGCTGGGTAGACGGTCCGCTGACCCTGCGCGTCCTGCCGGGGGTGGGGCACGGACCGCATACGCAGGTGCCGGAGATCGTGACGCCGGCCATCCTGCAGTGGCTGCAAGAGGAGTAGTGGTCACATCTCCCTGGTAAGCTGGAACAAGCCCGCCAGCCTGCCAGGGAGTCGTTCCACATGGTTCGTCCGCCGTTCCGTCTGCCAACCGCGGTGGTCGTCTGCCTGCTGGCGGCCGCTCCGGCGCCCGCGCAGGTTCCTCCGGACGAGGCTTGGCGCACCGTCGACACCGAGCACTTTCGAATCACCTTTCCCGAGCATCTGGAGGAATCGGGTAGACGCGCCGGAGATCTGGCCGAGCGCGCCTACCGGGAGCTCACGGCGCAGTTTCGCGAGGGTCCGACCGGACCCATCGACATCGTCCTGACCGACCACGCCGACGTCTCCAACGGCTTCGCCACGATGTGGCCGTCGAACCGGATCGTGCTCTACGCGCGACCTCCCGCCGATCATCTCGCGCTGGCCTACTTCGACGACTGGCTCGAGCTGCTCATCACGCACGAGCTGGCGCACGTCTTCCATCTCGACTACGGCGGGACGCTGGGCAGGGTCTTCCGCGCCCTGTTCGGACGCGCGCCGACGTCCTTCAATTTCCCGGGCGTCGTCGTTCCGGGCTGGGTCATCGAGGGGCTGGCGACGTGGTACGAATCGGCGCTGACCGGCGCCGGCCGCGTGCACGGGACGTTTCACGAGATGGTGCTGCGGACGGCGATGCTCGAAGGACGGTTCGAGAGCATCGGGCAGGCGGGGGGCAACTCGCCGCAGTGGCCGGGCGGGATCCGCCGTTACGCGTACGGCTCGCTCTTCTTCGACTACCTGCTCGACAAGCACGGGCACGACGGCATGACCGCCTTCGTCGAGGCCGCGGTGCGCCCGGCGGCGCAACTGCCGCTGCCGCGGTTGAACTCGGCCGGCCGGCGCGCCTTCGGCGCGTCGCTGTCGAGCGAATGGACCGTCTGGATGGACGAGATGCGGGCGGGGCTGAGCCGCCTCGATGACGAACTGGCGGTGTTCGGCCCGATCAGCGAGCCCGAGCCGTTGACCCGCAACGCCCGCTACGGGCTGCACCCGCTGGCGTCGCCGGACGGCAGCGCCCTGATCTACGTTCGATCGGATGGACGATCGCATCCGCGGCTGGCGGCCATGTCTCCCGCTGGCGGCGATCCGTCCACGGTGACGAGGATCAACAACCGCGCTCCGTTCGACATCCTGCCGTCCGGGGACATCGTCTTCGCGCAGCGCGACTACACGGACCGCTACCGCGTGTTCAGCGATCTCTACCTGACGACCGTCCAGGGTGATGTACGGCGTGTTACGAACGGCGCCCGATTGTCCGCGCCGTCGGGCGGTACCGAGGAGACGTGGGCCGTCGCCGTGGCGGAAGGCAGGGGAGCGAGCGGCCTGGTTCGGGTCGATCTCCGGAACGGTTCGATCGAAACGGTCGTGGAACCCGAACCCGGCGTCTACTGGGCCTACCCCGCGGTCTCGCCCGACGGGCGCCGCATCGCCGCCAGCCGCTGGGCGGAGCAGCGGCACGACGTCGTCATCCTCGATGCGCACGGTCGCGTGCTGCAGGAAGTGACCCGGGACCGCGCTCTCGACCTCGCACCCCGCTGGAGCCCGGACGGGCGTCACCTGGTCTGGTCGTCCGATCGGACCGGCATCCTCAACGTCCTGGGAGCGGAGGTCGATCCGCTCACCGGCGCCGCCGGCCCGCCCGTCATGCTGACGAACGTGCGTACGGGAGCGGCGTTTCCGAGCGTCGACCCCGCCGGAGAGTGGCTCTACTTCTCCGGCTACCACGTCGACGGATGGGAGGTGGAGCGGGTCCGGTTCGCACCGGCTGACGCCCGCCCCGCGCCTGCGCCGGCGGCCCGCTTCGAGGCAGCCGCGTCTTCGCGTGCATCGCCCGCCGGGGTACCCGCGGCGCCGGTGACCGCTCGCGGCGTCGACGATACGGCGGGTGCGGCACGGCGCGACGCGCGGAGCGCTGTCCGTGACTATTCGCCCTTCTCGACCCTGTATCCGAGGTACTGGCTGCCGGCGATCCGGGAGCCGCCGGCGACCGCGACGACGACGGTCGGGGACGTCGAGGTCCCTCGCACCGAGCTCCTCGGCTACGCGGTCGGAGGCCGCACCTCGGGTTTCGATCTCGTCGGCCGGCATGCCTACGAGGTCGGGGCGCAGGTCTTCACGTCGGGCGGGCGCGGAGAGGGCGACGTCTCGTACGAGTACCGCGGCCTGGGGAACCCGACCATTGGCGTGACCGCCGCGCAGGGGTGGGACGACGACGGGGTCCGGGTGCGCCGCCCGGAGGCGGGAGCGGCGGGCATGCCGGAGACGTTCTTCGTCCTGGAGCGGGAACGGCGCCTGGCCGCGTCGGTGCGGATGCGGCGGCCGGGGGTCCGGACGTCGACGTCGCTGCGGCTCTCGGCCGGGCTGGTCCGGAGCGATCGGGAGTTGCTGGATGGCGCCCTGCGGTCGACGGACCGCTACCGCCTCGTCCGGCCCGGCGGCCTGCTGAGCGAGTACGCGGTCTCGTTCAGCGTGTCCACCGCGCGCTCGCACGCGTTCCAGATGGGCAGCGCACGCGGCGCGGCGCTGTACCTGCGTGCGCGGACGCGCGACGACCTGGACGTGCCGGACGTGCTCGCGGGGCGCCACGCTGTCGATCTCTCCGTCGACGACTTCATCGGTCGCCTGCGGACCTATGTTCCGTTGCCGGGGCCCGGCTTCGCGGCGCCGGTGCTGGCGCTGCGCGCGAGCGGCGGGATGGCGCGCGGCCCTGGCGCGCAGACGGGCTACTTCAGGGCAGGCGGCGCGTCGGGCGACGGCTTGTCACTGCCCGGCGCTCCCACGCTGCTGGGCGGCTCGGTCTTTTTCCCGGTCCGCGGCTACGAGACGTCCACGCGATCGGGCCGCTACGCATGGTCCGCCTCGGCTGAGCTGCGCGCGCCGCTCGCCCTCGTCAATCGCGGGCGCGGGACGTTGCCGCTGCACGTCGACCGTATCTTCGGTTCGGTCTTCCTCGACGGCGGCAATGCGTGGGGCGGCGTGTCGTCCGCCGGGGAGGAAGGCCCGCGGCCTCGCGCCCTGCTTTCGGCCGGCTTCGAGGTCAGCACCGACCTGCTCGTGCTGTTCGGGGCGCCGCTGCGACTGCGCGTTGGCACGGCGTTCCCCCTGGTCGAGAGGGACGGACCGCGCCACTACGTGCGGATGGGCCTGCCGTTCTGAGCTCGCGTCGCCGGTGACGTGCCGGCGCGGGGCTCGCCCGTGTGCTGCCGGCGTGAGTTGCGTAGATCGTTCCGCCGCGTGCTGGACTAACAGGATGGCGCAGCAGTGAAGACTTCGACCGGGGTTCGAAGGTGCGGCGCGTTGGCGAGCCGGCCGTCTGCCGTCAGGAGCGGTGCGTCGAGAACCTCCGCCAAAGTCACGTAGGAGGCGTCGTAAGTCGTCAGGTTGGAGCGCCACGACCAGATTCTGCTCAGGAGCGGGCGATGGCGGTGGCGCTCGAGGTCGAGATCGAACAGGTGCCGCACGGCGGTGGCTGCCCGGTCCTCCTCAACCTTGCCGGCGAGCACATAGCGACGCACCACGTTGAGTACTTCGAGGTCCAGGAGCTCGGGGGCGTGCAACGAGATTCCCGGGTCGGAGACGCGCCGGCGGATGATGGCGCCGGTCCGGCTGCCCAGGACGAGCTCGACGATCGCCGACGCGTCGAGAACGACAGGCACGGAGACGTCAGTGGGTTTGCCGCTCTTCGCGCACGATGTCGGCGGCGGGCGGATCGAGATCGATGGGCGGTAACCCCGCGATCCGGGCGAGAACCTCGGCTCGCGTCGGCCGGCTCAAGGAGTGCCGGATCTCGCCGAGCACGAAGTCGGACATCGATACGCCGGCGAGCGCCGCACGGGCCTTCAGGCGCCGGTGAAGCTCATCGGGCATGTTGCGAATCTGGAGCATCTTCGACATGTTGAAATCATGGTTTCATGTTGGGCACATGTCAAGTATGCGCGGGCGGTGTCACGGAACCTGTGCCCGGATCGACGGGCGCGTCCGTGCAGGTGGGCAGGATCAGCCGTGTAGAATGCGTGTGAGCATGCCACGACAGCCCACCCTCGGCGTGAGCCGAGAGCTGTTCGCCGCCTTCGCCTTCATTGCCTCGGTGTTGGTGCCCGCCGATGGAGTGCGCGCTCAGGGCGCGGCCGCGCATCGTGAGTTGCTCGACCGCTACTGCGTCACCTGCCACAACGAGCGCCTTGTCGCCGGCCGCGGCGGCGCGCCGTCTCCGCTGGTCAGCCAGCTTCGGGCGATCGGCCTGACTCTCGACACGCTGGATCTCGCCGCAGTCGGCGAGCGGCCTGATGCCTGGGAGAACGTCGTCCGCAAGCTGCGCGGCGGGATGATGCCGCCGGCGGGGCGTCCCCGGCCGGACGAGGCGGCGGCGTTGGAGTTCGCCGCTTGGCTCGAGGGAGAGCTGGATCGGGCGGCCGCCGCGCGCCCCGATCCCGGCCGCACGGCGCCGCTCCATCGTCTCAACCGCGCCGAGTACCGCAACGCGGTCCGCGACCTGCTGGCGCTGGAGGTGGACGTCGACGCCCTGCTGCCGGCCGATGACTCCAGCTACGGGTTCGACAACATCGGGACCGCGCTGCGGATGTCGCAGTCGCTGCTGGAGCGCTACCTCGCGGCGGCGCGGACGGTGAGCCGGGCCGCGGTGGGGAGCCCGCCGCCGGCGGTGGTGGGCGAGACCTACCGCCTGGCGACCGACCTGCAGCAGCACGACCGCATGGACCGGCTGCCGTTCGGCACCCGCGGCGGCGCGCTGGTGACCCATCTGTTTCCGCAGGAGGCGGAGTACGACATCCAGGTCGAGCTCGGTCGCGCCCGCAACGTGAGCGTCCCCTACCGACTGGAGATCGCGGTCGACGGCGCCCAGGTGGAGGTGGTCACGCTCGCGCCGCCCGATCCCGACGCCGGCGGATCGACCCCGTACGCGAACGCATCGAGCGTGACGGTGCGCGTACCGGTTCCCGCCGGGCCGCACGACGTCGGCGTGACCTTCTTCCGTAATCCGGCGGCACTCGTCGAGCAGGTCCGGCTGCCGTTTCAGAACCCGCGGCGCGGCGGGGCGGCGGGGCCGATCCCGATTGTGTCGAGCATCACCGTCACCGGTCCCTACAACCCGCGGGGGGCGGGGGAGACGCCGAGCCGGGCGCGGATCTTCAGGTGCCGGCCGGCGGGCGCGGAGCCAGACGAGGAAGACCGTTGCGCCAGCAGCATTCTGTCGTCCCTGGCGCGCATCGCCTATCGGCGGCCGGTGACGGACGACGATCTCGACACGCTGCTCGGCTTCTACACGGACGAGCGCCTGGCGGGAGGATCGTTCGAGGCGGGCATCGAGCTGGCCCTGCGCTGGCTGCTGGCGAGTCCGGACTTCCTCTTTCGCGTCGAGGCCCCGCCGCCCGACCTGGCGGGCGCGGATGTCTATCGCATCAGCGATCTGGAGCTCGCCTCCCGCCTCTCGTTCTTCCTCTGGAGCAGCATTCCCGACGACGCGCTGCTGCGGGCGGCGGAGGAGAACCGGCTGAGCGATCCGGCGGAGCTGGAACGGCAGGTGCGGCGGATGCTGGCCGACCCGCGTGCGGTCGCGCTCACCCGTAACTTCGCCGGCCAATGGCTGCAGCTTCGCAACCTGGCCGACACGGCGGTCCGTCCGGGCGATCCGTACTCTCTCGCCTTCGACGAATCGTTGCGCCGCGGGATGATCCGCGAGACCGAGCTCTTCTTCGACAGCATCGTGCGGGAGAACCGGCCCGCGCTGGAGCTGCTGACGGCCGGGTACACGTTTCTCAACGAGCGGGTCGCGACCCACTACGGCGTCCCGAACGTGCAGGGCAGCCACTTCCGCCGGGTGGCGTTGCCGGCCGGGAGCCCGCGCCGGGGGCTGCTGGGCCACGGCAGCGTTCTCACGCTGACGTCCCACGCCATCCGGACCTCGCCGGTCCTGCGCGGCAAGTGGATCCTGAACAACGTCCTCGGCACGCCGCCGCCGGATCCGCCCCCCAACGTGCCGGCGCTGGTCGACCGCAAGACGCAGGCGAAGACGGCGACGCTGCGCGAGCGGATGCAGGCGCACCGGGACAACCCGGCCTGCGCCGCCTGCCACGCGATGATCGATCCGGCCGGCTTCGCGCTGGAGAACTTCGACGCGATTGGCCGCTGGCGGGTGGTCGACGAGTCGTTCAACTCGATCGACGCATCCGGCATCCTGCCGGACGGCACGGCCTTCGACGGCGTGGCCGAGTTGCGCGCCGCCCTTGCGCGGCGTCCGGAGCGGTTCGTGACGACGATGACGGAGAAGCTGCTGACCTACGCCCTCGGCCGCGGTCTGACGCACGCCGACATGCCGGCGGTGCGGCGGATTCTGCGCGAGACGGCGGACGGCGGCTACCGGTCGCAGTCCATCATTCTGAGCGTGGTGCGGAGCGATCCGTTCCAGTTGAGGAGAGCGCGGTCATGATCATCACCCGCAAGTCCTTGCCCCGCCGGACGTTCCTTCGCGGCCTGGGCGCCGCCGTGGCGCTGCCGTTGCTCGACGCGATGGCGCCAGCGCTGACCGCCACCGCCCACTCGGCGGCGCGGCCGGTGCGGCGTCTCGGCTTCTTCTACGGGCCGAACGGCATGTTCCTCTCGAACTTCCATCCGGCGGGAAAGGGGGGCCGCGACTTCGCGATGACCCCGATCCTGCAGCCGCTCGAGCCGTTCCGCGACCAGTTGACGGTGGTCAGCGGGCTCAGCAACCGCGGCGTCGTCAGCCCCAACGAGGGCGGCGGGGTCCACAGCCGCGCCCACGCCGGCTGGCTCAACGGCGTCCTGCCCTACAAGACCGAGGGGGCCGACCTGAAGGCGGGCAAGACCATCGACCAGTACGCGGCCGACGTGCTCGGCGCCGAGACGTCGCTGCCGTCGCTGGAGCTGACCACTGACTCGAACTACCTGGTCGGCAACTGCGAGAACGGCTACGCCTGCGCCTACCTGAACTCGACGTCGTGGAAGGACGAATCGACCCCGCTGCCGCACGAGCGGGATCCGCGCGTCGTCTTCCAGCGCATGTTCGGCGACGGCGGCAGCGTGGCGGCGCGGCTGGCCGACATGCGCCGGGACCGCAGCATCCTCGACGCCACCACCGAGAGCCTGCGGCGGCTGGAGCGGCGGCTCGGGGCCGGCGACCGGACGCGGGTCGGGGAGTACCTCGACACCGTCCGCGACGTCGAGCGGCGCATCCAGCGGGCGGAGCAGAACAACGCTTCGACCCCGTTGCCCGAGTTGGAGCAGCCGGCCGGCGTGCCCGACGGCTACGCCGAGCACCTCTCGTTGCTCTACGACCTGCTGGCGCTCGCGTTTCAGGCCGACGTCACGCGGGTGAGCTGCACGCAGGTGGCGCGCGAGCAGAGCGGTCGGACCTACCCCGAGATCGGGGTGCCGGAGGCGCACCACACGGTGTCGCACCACCAGACCGATCCGCACAACGTGGCGCAGTACACGAAGATCAACGTCTTCCAGATGTCGCTCTTCGCGAAGCTCGTCGAGAAGTTGCGCGCGACCCCGGACGGCGACGGCACCCTGCTCGACCACTGCATCCTGGTCTACGGCTGCGGCATGGGCGACGGCGACCACCACACCCCGTTCGACCTGCCGGTGGCGCTGGTCGGCGGCGGCGCCGGGCGTCTGGCCGGCAACCGGCACCTGAAGTACCCGTTGCATACGCCGTTCATGAACCTGGGCCTCAGTCTGCTCGAGAAGGTGGACGTCGAGGTGGAGCGTATCGCCGACAGCACGGGGAGGCTCGCCGGGGTGTGATCTGGTCACGGGCGTTGCCATGCACAAAGTCGGTTCGGAGTGCGGTACTATTCGGATCCCGTCACGGGCGAGCCGCACCTCTACGACCACGGTGTCTCCGAGACAGAGGTCGAGGATGTGCCGTTTTCCCACTGTCGCCTATGACTTTCGGAAAGTTTGCGAGCTCTACCACGGTGATATGGCTGCGGTGGAGGTGTACATCGGGAAGCGGCTACGAGCAAGAGAAGCCGAAGCCGTGAAGGAGGGCCTTGCCAATGTTCTGTACTGGGGGTATGCCAACAGTCCTGGACGGCGAGTCCATCGGGTCGAGAAATTCCTGCAGGACGTTAGCGAGAGGATGGTCGACGACTTCATTGCGGTTGTGGAGTCCCAAGGGACGCCGGGGTTGTTCGACATCAAGAAGATTGGCTTGCCCCAGTTCAGTGGTATGTCATTCGTGACCAAGATCATCATGTTCCTCAATCCGGATAGACACCCGGTTCTCGACATGAAGATCGCGGTCTAAAGGGTTTGTATCCGGCGTATCGAGAGAAGATTCTTCGGGCAGGCGTGTTTCGATACGAACCGGCAGGATCAACCTGGCATTCCGTTGGAAGAACTTGCCGCGCTCACCGCGAGAGAAATCGTAGTGAGGTCTCATTGCTTGCTTCGTGATGGTTGACCGCCTTCAGGCCGCCGCCTTCGTCTCCGCCGCCGGGTCCGGCGTCTCGCGGTGCGTGAAGAACACCGCGAAGAGCACCAGCACGAGAGCGGCCCAGGCCGCGGGGATCAGCCAGATCGAGTCCCACTGGTGGGCGGCCGCGTCGCCGGGAACCAGGTAGGCGTCGACGACCCGCCCCGAGAGCCAGCTCCCGATGAAGCCGCCGACGCCGAGGGTGACGAAGGCGATGAACCCCTGCGCGGCCGCGCGCAGGTCCTTCGGCGCCCGGGTGTCCACGTAGATCTGGCCGGTGACGAAGAAGAAGTCGTAGCAGACGCCGTGCAGCAGGATGCCGCCGTAGAGCATCCAGACGGCCGGTCCCGGGTCGCCGTAGGCGAATAGGACGTAGCGCAGCGCCCAGGCGAGCATCCCCACCAGCAGCAGCCGCTTGACGCCCAGGCGGACCAGGAACCAGGGCATCAGGACCATGAAGCCGATCTCGGACATCTGGCCGAGAGTCATCTTGCCGGCCGCGTTCTCGACCCCGATCTCGTTGAGGAACGGGTTGGCGAACGCGTAGTAGAACTGCAGCGGGA
>JAGWAH010000010.1:59364-71966 GCA_021296515.1 Acidobacteriota bacterium
TTCCGTGTCCTCGAGTTGCAGGAAGCCGACGGCGAGTCCGGCCACGATCCAGCCGATAGTGCCGAGTACGCGGACGGCGGGGAACTGCTGCCCGGGATTCGACATCTGGCGGAACGAGATGGAGTTGGTCAACGCCAGGGTCGGCATGTAGCAGAGGGCGTACACGAGCAGGACCACGTAGAACGTGCCGAAAGACGCCTGCAGCGACACGCCGAACAGGATGACCCCGCCGATGACGTGGAGGACGGCGAGCAGCCGTTCGGTGGCGAAGAAGCGGTCCGCGACCATCCCGATGAAGAACGGCGAGACCATCGCCGCGATGGCCGTCGTGCCGAAGACGAGGCCGATCTGCTCTCCCTGGAACGCCAACGGGCCGCCGAGGTAGGTGCCGAGCGGCACGGACCACGCCCCCCAGACGAAGTACTGGAGGAACATCATGGCCGACAGCTTGAGGCGGACGGCTGGTGTCATCGGTTACGGTTTGGGTGACGCGAGCTCTCGCTCGCGGCCGGGAAGGGAATGCGAACACAGGTGGACAGATGCACGATTCACGGCTTTGCCTGTCCGTTTCGATCAGACTCGTTCCGATGCTCTCTCGACTGACGCTCCTGGGAGATTCAGTCGAGCTCCCGGATCTGGATGTTGCGGAACCGGACGGGATCGCCGTGGTCCTGGATCGCGATGTGCCCGCGCGCGACGCGCCCGTAGCGCTGCAGCGGGGCGAACTTGCTCGCCTCCACCCGTTCCTGCCAATCGGCGTCCCCAAGGCGGTAGGTGAGCAGGTGGAAGCCGTTCATCCAGTGCTCGACCCGGCCGTCCTCGACGATGAGCCGCGACGTGTTCCATTCGCCGACCGGGCGCGTGACGTCGGCCGACGGCGGGTGGACCGCGTAGTTGCTGCCGGCCGAGGTGATGGGGGCCTGTCCGTCGCGGTGGCCGGCGTTGTGCAGGATCTGGAACTCCGGTCCGCTGTGCCAGACGGGGCCGTCGACCTCCTCGGTGACGCCGAAGAACACGCCGCTGTTGCCGCCCTCCTCGACCTGCCACTCGAAACGGAGCTCGAAGTTCTCGAACTGTTCGGTCGTGATGATGTCGCCCCCGCGGTCGACGCGCACCAGCGCGCCGTCGACCACCTGCCAGCCGTCGGGCAGCGCGTCGCGCTTGTAGCCGCGCCAGGCCGCGGTCGTCGTCCCGTCGAACAGCGGACGCCAGTCGTCCGCGGCGCGCTTGCCGGAGGCGCCCATCGCCCAGACGATGCCGTTGACGACCAGGCGCTGGAACCGCTCGTCCTGCCAGACCGCGTCCTCGTGGCCGAGCGCCGTGTAGAACATCCGGCCGTCGCCGTAGTCGCGGGTCCAGGCGAGCGCGAAGTCGCCGTCGGTGCGCTTGACGCCCTCTTTCTGCGCGTCGACCGACTCGGTGTCGAGGCTCAGGAGCACGTCGACCCGCGCGCGCTCCCAGTCCTTGAACTGGTAGATCTCGTCGCTGATCCGGAAGCTGGCCCCGAGGTGGCGCGTCGCGGCGTGATCGCGGTCCTCGACCCGGATCTCCACCTCCTGCCGCCACGGGTGGTTGTCGAAGTAACCGCCGATGAGCGCGCCGTATGCGGGCCATTCGTAGAAGGTGTCGGTGGCGCTGTGGACGCCGGCGAAGCCGCCGCCGCCGCGGATGAAGTCGAGGAACGCCTCCTTCTGCCCGGCGTCGAGGGGTAGCTCGCCGGTAGTGTAGAAGACCACCGCGTCGTAGCGGGCCAGCACGTCCGCGGTCAGGATGGAGGCGTCGCGCGTGATGTCGACCTCGAACGCGTCGTGCTCGCGGCCGATGGCGGGCAGCACCTGCTCGGACAGCGGCACCACCGGATGCGCGAAGCCGGCCGACTGCGTGACGTACAGCACGCGCGGAAGCGTCTGCCCGGCCGCCGGGGAGGAGACGCCGGCGAGTAGGAGTAGCACGGCCAGAGTCCCGTGTGTCTTGCGAGTCATGTCTGTCATCGGTTTCACCCGCGTGCCGCGCTCATGCGCCGAGCACGTCCTTGCAGTACTCCAGGCAGCGGCCGATCTCGGTGACCGTGTCTTCGCCCGGATACTCGTACTCTATGTTCGCCGGGATGTTCCAGCCCTCGTCGCGCAGCAGCAGCAACGTCTCGCGGATCGGGGTGTCGCCCTCGCCCCACGGCGTGTTCGGGCCGTCGTTCCGCTCGCGGTCCTTCAGGTGCAGCGTGACGATGCGCTGGTGGTTGGCCCGCAGGTAGGCGATCGGATCGTGGTTGGCCGCCACCATGTGGCCGATGTCCAGGTTGACCGCGATCGGCGCGCGGCCGCCCATCTCGATGGCCCGCGCGAAGTCGTCCGGGCTGGAGAACTCGTTGGGGTCGACCCGCGAATGGTTGTGCATCGCCACCGGCATGCCGTAGCGGTCGGCGTAGCGGGCGATGCGGGGGACGCTGTTCATGTGCGCCGAGGCGGTGATGGCCGGCGCCCCGAGCATCTGCGCCATCTCGAAGCCGCGATCGATCTCGGCGTCCGAGAAGTGGTCCTTGAAGCTGAGGTTGTAGGAGTTGATCTCGACGGATCTCCTCGAAGTAGTCCAGCGGGATGGTCGTGCGCCAGCGCCGCAGCCGCTCGCGATTCTCGCGGCGCCGCAACTCGGCGGGCTCGACGTGGCCCTCCCAGAGCTCGCAGCTCGTGATCCCGAGCTGCTGCATCGCGGCGATGCCGTCGTCGAGGCTCAGGTCGCGGAAGCTGTAGCTCTGGAGCCCGATGAGGACGCCCCCGAACCGGGACTCGGACTGCGCGGACACCGCCCGACGAGCGGTTCCGGGCAGCATGCCGGCCGCCGCGGCCGCGACCCCGCCGAACGCCAGCTTGTGCCATTCACGTCGTGTGAGCTGCGCCATGGGAACCTCCGCTGCCCGGATCCTGGCCATTCTACGACCTTGCGCCGCAGAACGCAGCGCCTGCGCTACCCGATCGAGGAGCCCTGCCGCTCCGCCCAATCGAGATAGTCGTCCAGCCGGTGGACCAGGAAGTAGGGCAGGTTGAGCAGGCGGAACCCGCGCCCGTCGGGCGTCTTCGCCGAGTGCAGATCGATATCCCCGTCCCAGAGCCGCACGGCGAGGTCGTGATCCGCGCGCCGCATGAACTGGTGCAGCGACCGCAACGCGCCGCTTTTGCCGGACTTGACCTCGACGGGCACCAGCCGGTCACGGTACCGGTGCACGTAGTCCACCTCGGCGGTGGCGCCCGGTTTCTGCCGTACCCAGAAGCGCGGCTTGGCGTTGGTCCGGCGGTCGGCGGCGAGCAGTTCCTGGCCTACGACGTGCTCCGCCAGACGGCCACGGTACAAGGCGCCGAGGTCGGTCATCGAAAGGAATCCGGGTTGCAGGCCGGCACGGTAGTTGACCAGACCGGTGTCGAGATGCAGCAGGCGCGGTGACTTGCGCAGATCGGGCAGCGCCGGGGGCTGAACGGCGGTGGTGGGGTAGAGCAGAAACAGCAGCATGGCGCGCTCCAGGGTCCGTAGCGCGTCGGCCATTTCGCGGGAGCCGAAGTTGGAGCCGCCGAACCCCTGAAACGAAATCCGCTCGCCCGCCTGAAACGGAGCGGTCTCGATGACGTGCCGGAGATGGCCGAGCTGCGTGGGGCTGCGGGCGTACTTCGCCGCGTCGTCCGCGTACGAGACCAGCAGACCCTCGTACAGGCGCGCCAGACGGCCGAGGTCGTGATGGCGCAGATAGGAGGCCGCAATCTCGGGCATGCCGCCGATCAGGACGTAGTCTCGAAACAGGCGTCGCAGTGGTGCGACGGCGTAGTCCGCACAGGGGACTTCCGCCATCGCATCCTGCAAGCCGTCGGACGCGGCGGCCGCGTACTCCGCGAAAGTCAGCGGATAGACGTAGAGGAACTCGACGCGGCCCACCGGGAAGCTGGCTCGGTACCGGTCGAGGGTCGCTTCGAGCAGCGATCCCGCGGCAACCACCGTGAGATCCGGCCGTTCCTCTGCGAAGTAGCGCAGCAACTGCACGGCGTGCGGTGAATTCTGGATCTCGTCGAGGAACAAGAGCGTCGACGCCTCCGCCGGGTCGGCACTCTTGAGGAAGAAGATCGCCTCCAGCGTTCGCGCGAGGGGCAGCTCCCGGTCGAAGATCTCGCGGTCGCCGGGATGGTCGAGATTCAGCGACACGTATTGCCGGAACTCCGCGCCGAAGAGGTCGACGGCAGTCGTCTTGCCGACTTGGCGGGCGCCGCGCAGCACCAGGGGTTTGCGGTCGTCTCTTCCTCGCCAGTCTCGAAGATCATCGAGTACTTGCCTGGAGATCACAGAGAATGGTGTCTATTTATGGTGTGGTCTGTCAAGAATTAGGGGTATTTGGTGACGCATAGCGCGGCGACCCAAGCTGCGAACGCGGCGGTTTGTGAACATCCGGCGAACGGTGGTAAAACGATACGTCTCCGCACGGGTGAGACGGTCAGGGGCCCGTTGCGCGCGTTGCGATGCGTGCCCTGCTGTTGGTGGTCGGTCGTCGAAGAACACGAGTCGCCGGACCCGAAGGGAGGATTGGAATGAGTGCAAGGCTCGCAGCGCTGGCCGCAGGATTCTCGCTGCTCGTGGCGGCGCCCGCAGCGGCGCACCACTCTTTCTCGGCGGAGTTCGACGCCGATCGACCGATCGAGCAGACCGGGCTGGTCACGAAGATCGAGTGGCTGAACCCCCACGTCTGGTTCTTCATCGACGTCACCGGCGAGAACGGCGAGGTGACGAGCTGGGGCTGGGAGATGGGGAGCCCGAACGGGCTCATGCGGCGCGGCTGGACCCGCAACTCCATGCGCATCGGCGACATCGTCAGCGTCGAGGGCAGCGCCGCCAAGGACGGCAGCACGCGCGCCAACGCGCGGACCGTCCTGCTGACCGCCAGCGGCGCACGGCTGTTCGCCGGTTCCAGCCAGGGGCAGGGACAATGACGGCCCCGGTGCGCAAGCGGATGTCCGGAGCTCCGCCGCCGGCCGCCCTGGCGGCGTCGATCCTCGCGGCAGCCCTGGCGATCGGCGGCACGTCGGCACAGGCCCAGATCGCTCCGCAGACCGATCCCTCCGGTCTGACGGGACAGGACGGGACCGCGGCTTCGGAGCCGGCGCCCCGCCTGGCCAACGGCACGCCGAACCTCGGCCGCGTTCCCGGCGAGAAGGGCGCCTGGGCCGTTCCCTACATCACCAACATGGCCGCGCGGGTCATCAGTGTGGACGGGAGTCCGGTCGCCGCGCCGGAGGCGACGGTCAGCGGCTCGCGCGGGCCCCGGAGCGGGTCCGCCTCCGAGCCCCACATCCCGTTCCTGCCCTGGTCGGCCGCCCTCTACGACTACAACTCCGCCAACGAGTCCAAGTACGACCCGGAAGGCTACTGCATGCCCCCCGGCGGCCCGCGCATGATGGCGACGCCGTATCCGATGGAGATCATCCAGCTTCCCGAGCAGGAGCGGATCATCATGATCTTCGAGGGGGCCACCCACATCTGGCGCGAGATATACATGGACGGCCGGCCGCATCCGGAAGGCGACGCTCTCAACCCTACCTTCCTCGGCCACTCGGTCGGACGCTGGGAGGGGGACACCCTGGTGGTCGACGTGGTCGGCTTCAACGAGACGACGTGGATCGATTTCTTCGGGCATCCGCACACGGACGCGCTGCATCTCGTGGAACGTTTCTCGCGCCCGGACAAGAACACGCTGCGCTACGAGGCGACCATCGACGATCCCGAGGCCTACGCGGCGCCCTGGACCGTCGCCTGGGATATCCCGTGGAGTCCGGACGGCGAGCTTCTGGAGTACATCTGCCAGGAAAACAATCTCTACCTGTATCACCTGACCGACGACTTCGGACAGCCGATCTTCGGGAACCGGTGAACTTGTCGCGCGGCGGCGACTTGTGATGGCGCCGGTCGCAGCGCGCCGGAAGCGCAAGCCCGGAGACGGGCGCGCGACCCGGAAGCCTCTTTGCGCGGGAGTGCGTCAGTTCCGGACGACTCTGAAGTCGCCGCTCACGCCACCCTGCGTCCAAGATCCGGTGAGGACGCGGTTGTACGAACCGATGTTCTGCAGCTCGGCGTCTATCACGTAGCTCACCGCGTTTCCGTCGGCGTCCCGTCCCTCGGCTTCGATGCGCACCGACCACGTGGCGGGATCGAGAGTGGCGGTCTCGATGGGAACCGGGTTCGGTCCCGGATTTATGGTGCCTGTTACGGCCGTGCCGTTCCAGTCGAGCAGTAGCAGCAGCCGGCGCCGGTCGTCTTCGGTCGGCCCCCAGTCGCCGCTCCACGAGCCCTTCAGCGGATGCCCGTACTGCGCGGCCGCCGCGCCGGCCAGGCTCAGCACTGCGATTCCGGCAACCAGACGTGCCAGCTTCGTTCCCATCGGTTCTCCTGCGGCAAGGCAACGGCGGTTCGCCGTGCCGTCCCCGCGCATTCCGGCGCCGGCTCACACCGGGTCGGCCAGCTTGACCATCGCCTTGCCTATGTTGGCGCCGCGAAACAGACCGAGGAAGGCCCGCGGGATGTTCTCGAAACCCTCGTGGATGTCCTCGCAGGATTTGAGCGCGCCGGTGGCGAGCCAGGCGGAGAGCTGGCGCCGGGCTTCCCGGTAGCGCGGCGCGTAGTCGGGCGCCAGGAACCCCTCCATGCGAATGCGGCGCGTGGCCAGGTGCACGAGGTTGGCGGGGCCCGCCGGCGCCCCGGCGTGGTCGTAGTCCGAGATCGCGCCGCACAGCGCGATGCGGCCCCAGGTGGCCATGTGGTCCAGCACGATCTCGAGCGTACGGCCGCCGACGTTGTCGAAGTAGACGTTGACGCCGTCGGGGCACAGCTCCTTCAGGCGCGCGTCGAGATCCTCGGACTTGTAGTCGATCGCGGCATCGAGCCCGAGCTGCTCCGTGAGCCAGCGGCGCTTCTCGTCTCCGCCGGCGACCCCGATGACGCGGCACTGCCGGATCTTCGCGATCTGTGCGGCGGTCGAGCCGGTCGCCCCGGCCGCGCCCGACACGAGGACCGTTTCTCCCGCGCGCGGCTTGGCCACGTCGAGCATGCCGAAGTAGGCGGTCATCCCGCTGTTGCCGAGCACGCCCAGATATCGCGGCAGTGGGTGCACCCGCTTGAACCGGAAGACCGGAACCTGGGCGGTCCCGTCGCTTGCGCAGTACTCCTGCCAGCCGAGGAGCCCCGACACGAAGTCGCCGACGGCGAACTCCGGATGGCGCGATTCGACCACCTGCCCGAGGGCCGAGCCGCACATCACCGCTCCGATGGAGAGGGGAGCGCTGTACTGGGGAGGAACGGTCATCTGGCCGCGCGTCACGAAGAGGGCGTCCCGGTACAGGTCGATCGCTTCGGAGAGATACTCCGGAGAGTGCGTCAGCCAGCCGCGCAGCCCCGGATCGACGGACACGTACAGCGTTCGCACCAGGAACTGGCCGCTGCCGATGTTCGGGCACGGCACTTCGTGACAGCGGAAATCCGCCTCGGCCACCGTGCCCCGCGGCCGGGAGGCGAGCAACCACTGGCGATTGATTTCCGCCCGCACAGGCACAGCCTCCCGCTACACGTCGCAGAGTACGATCGCCTGGCGCCCGGTCCATTCGGCCATGCGCCTGTCCTCGTGATTCGGCCGGGTCCTGGCGCCCCTTGCCGCCCTGTCGCTACAGCCTGCTTCCGAAGTGGATAATACGCGATTGTCGCGTCCGTTCTACGGGGGAACGCACGCTGCGGTCCGCCGCCGGCCCGGAGGTGTCTCCGCCCCGCGGACGCGAACGTGGTATGAAGTGCAGACGGTCCGGCATCGCAAGCGGCTGGCAGTGGATTCGCACGAAAGGACGGACGATTCATGGCGCGTCAGGTCACGCTGTTCACCGGCCAGTGGGCCGACCTCCCGCTCTCCGATCTCGCCGTGAAGGCGGCGGACTTCGGCTACGACGGGCTGGAGCTCGCCTGCTGGGGCGATCACCTGGACGTCGACCGCGCGGCGTCCGATCCCGAGTACTGCGCCGAGCGGAAGGAGCTGCTGGCCGCCGAGAGCCTCGGCTGCTGGGCCATCTCGCATCATCTGGCCGGCCAGCTCGTCTGCGATCCGAACGACGAGCGTTCGGATGCCTTCGCGCCGGACGCCCTCGCCGGCGATCCCGAGGCGAAGCGCGCCTGGGCCGTCGAGACCATGAAGAACGCCGCCCGCGCCGCCTGCAATCTCGGGGTTCCGGTGGTGTGCGGCTTCACCGGCTCGTCCATCTGGCACCTGCTGTACTCGTTTCCGCCGGTCACTCCCAAGGCCGTCGAGGCCGGGTTCGAGCGCTTCGCCGAGCTGTGGCACCCGATCCTCGACGTGTTCGAGGACAACGGGGTGCGTTTCGCGCTCGAGGTGCACCCGACCGAGATCGCCTTCGACGTCGTCACCGCGGCGCGTGCCCTCGAGGCGATCGGGCGGCGCGACGTCTTCGGCTTCAACTTCGACCCGAGCCACCTGAAGTGGCAGGGGGTCGACCCGGTGCGCTTCGTCGAGGAGTTCCCGGACCGCATCTACCACGTCCACATGAAGGACGCGGCGGTCACCCTGGACGGCCGCAGCGGCATCCTCTCGTCGCACCTCGGGTTCGGGGAGCCGGGCCGCGGCTGGGACTTCCGCTCGGTGGGCCGGGGCGACGTCGACTTCGAGGCGATCATCCGCGCCCTGAACCGCATCGGCTATACCGGGCCGCTGTCGGTCGAGTGGGAGGACTCCGGCATGGACCGCGAGCACGGCGCCCGCGAGTCGTGCGAGTTCGTCAAGAGCATCGACTTCGACGCGGCCTTCGAGAGCTGATCATGGCGGCCCTGGACCGCACGCTGAAGATGGGGATGGTCGGAGGCGGCCCCGGCGCCTTCATCGGGGACGTGCACCGGCGCGCGGCACTGCTCGACGGTGGGGTGGAGCTGGTCGCCGGGGCGTTCGCGTCGGACCGCGAGCGGTCGCAGGAAAAGGGGCGCGAGCTGCTCCTCGATCCGGCGCGCGTCTACGGGTCGCTGGACGAGATGATCGAGCACGAGCAGACGCTGCCGGCGGGCGAGCGGGTCGACTTCGTCTCGATCGTCACGCCCAACCACCTGCACTTCCCGATGGCGTCGGCCCTGCTGGAGGCGGGCGTCCATGTCGTCTGCGACAAGCCGATGACGTTCGACGTCGACGAGGCGCGGCGCCTCAAGGTACTGGTGGAACGGTCGGGCCGCGTGTTTGCGCTGACCCACAACTACACCGGCTACCCGATGGTGAAGCTGGCCCGCGACCTCGTGCGCAAGGGAGAGCTGGGACCGGTGCGGAAGATCGTGGCCGAGTACCCGCAGGGCTGGCTCGCGACGCCGCTCGAGCGGACCGGCATGAAGCAGGCCGACTGGCGCACCGACCCGGCGCGGAGCGGCGCCGCCGGCTGCATCGGCGATATCGGCACGCACGCGGAGAACCTCGCCGAGTACATCACCGGCTTGCGCATCACGGAGCTCGCCGCGGACCTGACCACGTTCGTGGACGGCCGCCGGCTCGACGACGACGGCAACGTCCTGGTGCGCTTCGAGGGCGGCGCCCGCGGCGTCCTCTTCGCCAGCCAGGTGTCGGTGGGCGAGGAGAACGGACTCGCCATCCGCGTCTACGGCGAGCGGCGCGGCCTGCGCTGGCGGCAGGAGACGCCGAACACGCTGCAGTTGACCTCCCTCGACGGGCCGGAGCAGATCTGGAGCCGCGGCAACGGCTACGTCGGCGAGACGAGTCCCGCCGCGGCGCGCGCGACCCGGCTGCCGGCGGGCCACCCCGAGGCGTTCTACGAGGCGTTCGCGAGCATCTACGCCAACGCCTGCGACACCATCCGCGCCCGCATCCTGGGCGAGGAGCCGGATCCGCTTGCCCTCGACTTTCCGACCGTCGACGACGGACTGCGCGGCATGCTGTTCATCGAGACGGTGGTGGCCAGCGCCCGGTCGGCGGAGAAATGGACGCCGATGCCGGAGGGGTAGGCGGAAAGGACCGTGACCATGACGTTGCCCAATCCCCGGATCAAGTTCACCTACGTGGACTACGTGAATGCGCCGGAAGACAAGCGCTACGAGCTTCTCGACGGAGACCTGGTCATGACCCCCGCACCCGGAGAGATCCACCAGAGGGTTTCCATTCTGCTGGGCTGGAGACTGATTCAATTCGTCACCGAGAACGGCTTGGGCCGAGTCTATGTCGCCCCCTTCGACGTCGTGCTTTCCGATACGGACGTGGTGCAGCCGGACCTCCTGTTCGTCTCCAACGAACGCGCCCACGTCATTACCCCCGCAAACGTGCAGGGCGCACCGGACCTCGTGGTCGAGATCCTGTCTCCCTCGACCGCCGAACGCGATCTGACGTTCAAACGCAGGCTGTATGCCAGGCACGGCGTCAGCGAGTACTGGATCGTGGACACGACGGCACGCAGCGTGACGGTGTTGTTGCTACGTGAAGCCGGATTCGAGGTGGCGGGCGAGTACGGCGCGGGCGAGACCTTGACGTCGCCCACGCTACGCGGCTTCACGTTGCGCATCGACGACCTGTTCAGGGAGTGAGGGCTCAGGGTGCGTGACTTCAGGCTGGCGCTGCGCTTCCTGGCGAAGAGGCCGGGCTGGACGGCGGCGGCGGTGCTGACCGTCGCCATCGGCATCGCCGGGTCGACGCTGGCGTTCAGCCTCGTGGACCGGGCGCTGTGGCGGCCGCTCGGCTTCGCCGGCGGCGGCGAGCTCGTCACGCTCTATGCGCGGAGCGGCGGCGAGTACTCCACGATTCCGTGGCGGGACTACGTCGGCTTGCGTGACGCGCTGCACGACGGCGGCGACGGCCCCGCGGATCTGGCGGCCTTCGTGCGTACCTTCAGCACCGTCGGCGGGGGAGAGTTCCCGGAGCTGCATGAAGGGGAGCTCGTCTCCGGCAACTTCTTCTCCGTGCTCGGGGTGCGGCCGTTCCTCGGGCGGTTCATCTCCGCGTCGGACAACGTGACGCCCGGGGCGCATCCGATCGTCGTCCTGTCGCACATGTTTTGGCGCACGCAGTTCGCGTCGGACCCGGACGTGCCGGGGCGCGAGGTGCGGCTGGACGGCCGCAGCTACGAGGTGATCGGGGTGGCGCAGCCCGGGTTCCGCGGCCCGGTCTGGCCCAGCTTCGAGAGCGCGTTCTGGATTCCCGCGATGATGGCCGCCGACGAGTTCGAATCCGACGAGCACGCCGTGTTCGAGGGCGCCGGTCTGCCGGTTTTCCAGACCGTCGGGCGGGTGCGGGGCGGACAACGGATCGAGGCGCTGCAGGCCCGCATCGACCCGCTCGACGCCGTGCTCGCCCGCGAGCGGGTCGACAGTCCGTACTTTCCCGACACGGGACGGGACTGGCGCGTCGCGGTTCTGCCCGGCAACTACCTGCGGCTGTGGCCGGAGTTCCGGGAGCCGGTCGCCCGCGTTCTGCTCGTGCTGGGGCTGATGGCCATGGCCGGCCTGCTGGTGGGGTGCGCGAACCTGGCCACGTTGCTGATCGCGCGCGGTCTCGAGCGGCGGCGCGAGCTGGCCGTGCGCCGCGCGCTCGGGGCCGGCGCCCTCGATCTCGCGTGGCGGGTCGGCGCGGAGGTGGCGCTGCTGGTGGCGGCCGGTGGGGCGGTGGCGGCAGGGCTGGTGTACACGCTGAGCCCGTTCGTGCCGCTGTTGCCGCTCGGGGTGCCGTACGAGCTCGACCTCAGCCCGGACCGGCGGGTGCTCGGCTTCGGCGTCGCCGCCGCGGCGCTGGCCGCGGTCCTGTTCGCGGCCTTGCCGCTCGCACAGGTGCTCCGCGACCGGACCGTGCTCACCGTGAGCGACCGGATGGCGACGACGGGCAGCGGCGGCGTGCGGGCGATGAACGGGCTGGTGGTGGTGCAGGTGGCGCTGTCGCTCGTGCTGCTGACCTCGTGCGGACTGCTGGTCCGGAGCGCGCTCAGGGCCGCTGGCGTCGATCTCGGGTTTCGTGCCGGCCAGGGATTGACGGCCAGGGTGACGGCGCCGGGCCTGTCGACCGAGGAGCGGGCGGGGTTGTTCGACGCGCTCGTCGACCGCCTGCGGGACGAGCCGTTCGTCGAAGCGGCCAGCGCGTCCGGCGGCGGCACGGTGGTGTCGTTCCTTCCGGCCGGAGAGGTCTACGTCCACGATTCGCCGGTCGCCGGGCCGGCGTCGGCGGTCGCCTCCCGCTACCGGCCGGTCAGCCGCGGCTACTTCGAGACGCTGGGCATTCCGCTCCTCGCCGGGCGGGACTTCGCGGTGGCCGAAGAGTCGGAAGCGGCGGTCGCCATCGTGAACCGGACCCTGGCCGAGCGCTACTGGCCGGGGACGAACCCGATCGGGCGCATTCTGCAACGAGCCGCGGAGGACGAGCCCCGGCGCATCGTCGGGGTCGTCGGCGACGCCGCCCGGCGCAGCGTTCGCTCACCGGCGTACGCGATGGTCTACGTCCCGCACGCGCAGGATCCGCCGAGCTGGACGTGGGTGAATCTGAGAACGCGGGCGGATCCGCGCGGAGGGCTGTCCGCGCTCCGGGAGCATCTGCGCGCGCTCGATGCCGGCGG
>JAGWAH010000011.1:0-30877 GCA_021296515.1 Acidobacteriota bacterium
CGTAGATGTCCGGGCCGGCCGCCGGTTCGGACAGGGGACCGTCGTCCGCGGTGTCGAACGGGAACGTCGGGGTGCCGCCGAACGGGGCGCTCATCAGGGCGACGGCGCCGAAGACGTCCGGCCGCGCCACTGCCGACCAGGCGGCGATGGGGGAGCCGAAGTCGTGGCCGATCACCGCATCCATCGAGCGGTAGCCGAACGCCGAGACCAGCGCGAGGGCATCGCGCACCGCGTTCAGGCGGCTGAAGGGGCGCAGGCTGCCGTCGTAGTCGGCGCTCCAGCCCGTGGTGCGCCCGTAGCCGCGCTGGTCGGGGGCGATGACGTGGTAGCCCGCATCGGCGAGCGGCGCCATGACGTGCCGCCAACTGTAGGCGAGCTCCGGGAAGCCGTGCAGCAGGAGCAGGGCCGGGCGGCCCGCGGTCTCGAAGCCGGCCTCCAGAACGTGCATCGTCAGGCCGTTGACGTTGTGCACGAAGCGCGACCGGACGCCGTCCGGCAACCAGCTCGGGTCGTAGGGACCGACGGCTTCGGCCTGCTCGGCCGGCGTGGCGGCGCTCTGCGCGGGCGCGGCCCCAGGGGCCGCCGCGCGGCCGGGCAGCTCCCGCATCACCGCGGCGGATCCGAGGACCGCGCCGACACCCGCCAGCGCCTGACGCCGCGTGACTTGACCCTGTGCGACCGACTCACCCGAGGCGCTTCCCATTCTGGCCATCTTCTCTCCCGCCTCTCTAGCGTTCACATCCTGTGGTTCGATACTCTACGCGGGTTCTCGCGCCTCGCTGCGCGGGCTCGCCCGCGTCACCGCGACAGCTCGCCCCGCTCGAGGAGGCCGATCAACGACTCGGCCCGCGCCAGCGGTCCTTCCTGCCGCAGCAGGTCCAGCCGGTCGAGCGCGCTCATTCCCAGGAACTGCGAGAGTCCGTTCACCAGCACCTCGTCGGGTAGCGCGTCGGGCGTCGGGGCCTGGCCCGCCTGGTCCGGCGCGACGGACGCCAGCAGTTGCATGAGCAGCGGGCGGTGGCCGCGGAGCGCGTCCCGGCCGGCGTCGTCCAGCGGTTCGGGGAGCGGCTCGATCCGGGCAACCCGGTAGGACCGGCTCTGGTCCTCGCTGATGATTCGGAACCTCACGAGTCCGCTGAGGACGATGTTGTAGCGGCCGTCCTCCAGGCGCTGGACGTTGGAAATCACGCCCGCGCAGCCGATGTCGTAGATCGGCGGATTGCCGGCGTACTCGTCCTCGTACCCCGCGTGCAGCATGACCATGCCTATGATGCGGTCGCCCTCGAGCGCGTCGGTCACCATCTCGCGGTAGCGCGGTTCGAAGATGTGCAGCGGCCGCGACGCGTCGGGGAACAGCATGATCTCCTGCAACGGGAAGATCGGGATGGCTTGCGGGAGGGCAGCCGCGGGATCGGGCCCGGCCTGCGCCTCGGACCGGGCCGGTGCGACCGCCACGGACGACAGGAGGCCGAACACGACGACTCCGACCCGAATGCGACGCCACGAGACTTCGGTAAGCATGAATGCGCCCATCATACCGCCGCCGCCCTGCCTTCGCTTGGCGCTTGCCCGGCGCTGCTCACGCGAGCGGATTGCGCCACCGCAATCCGGAGAACTGGGAGAAGTCCGTATCGTTGGAATGCAACTCGGCCTGATGGTCGATCGCCAGTGCTGCGAGATGGGCATCCATCACGAGGTTGGCGCCGAGGGAAGAACCTGCCGCGAAATCCCCCAGCACGTCGAGATGGCGAGGTCCGGGCAGAACGATGCGAACGTTGGGCTGCGCGAGCCACAGTCTGCACTGTGCGAGGGACGTCCGGGACGATCATGCGCGAGGCTGTTTCGGTGCGGTCTTCGCCACGAACTGCTCTGCCTCGAGCTCATCGACGAGCTGGTTCAGCTTGAACGGATCGATTCCCGGGGCGAATCCCCGGCGCGCCGACTCGACCTTGAACGGCTCACGGCGAGCTTCGGGCTTGGCGCCGCTCGTCAACCCCTGGCGCAGGACTTCGTTGACCACGGTCTTGAAGCTCTTGCCGGCTTGGCGGGAGAGATCCTTCAGTGCTCGTCCGATGTCGTCATCGATGGTCAGGGTGGTTCGCATGGACGCAACATCGTAGTGCTTGTCCCTCTGGCGCATCAAGATGTCACAGGCGACGGGGCCTCAGCTTGCCGACTCCGCGAGTTCGTCGAGATGCTCGATGAACGGGCGGCCGGCATGGGACTCGTATCCTGTCAGGTCCCGTTCGCGGATGACATTCGGTTGGTGGCGCTCCGGTCGGGCTACGGGGCCGCCGCCGCCGGGGCACGCCCTTCCGATTCGTGCGTACGGATGATCGCGATGAACATCTCGCCGTAACGCTCCAGCTTCGTCGCGCCCACGCCCGGTATCGCCGCGAATTCGTCGAGCGTGCGCGGCCGGCGCTCGGCCATCTCCATCAGGCTGGCGTCGTGGAAGATCACGTAGGGCGGCACGCCCTGTTCCGCGGCCAGCTCGCGGCGGCGCGCCCGCAGCGCGTCGAACAGTGGCTGGCTTTCCGCACCGAGCACCGACTGCACCCGGTCGCGCGTTTCCCGGGGCGCCCGCGGCTTGCGGGCGGGGAGCGCGTCCCGCCGCAGCTCGACGGTGGCCTCGCCGCGCAGCACCGGCCGCGCGGCGGCGGTCAGTTGCAGCGATCCGTACTTCTCGACATCGACGCGCAGCAGCCCGCGGGCGACGAGCTGGCGGATCACCGACCGCCACTGCCGGGCGTCGAGGTCCGCGCCGATCCCGAACGTCGTGAGCCGATCGTGGCCGAAGCGCCGGATCCGGTCGTCGTCCTTTCCCCGCAGCACGTCGATGACGTAGCCGACCCCGAAACGCTGACCCGTCCGGTAGACGCACGACAGCGCCTGCTGCGCGGCTTCCGTCGCGTCCCACGACTCGGGCGGCTCCAGGCAGTTGTCGCAGTTGCCGCACGCTTCCCCCAGCGTCTCGCCGAAGTAGGCGAGCAGCGTCCGCCGCCGGCAGGTCGTCAGCTCGCAGTAGCCGAGCATGGCGTCCAGCTTGCGGATCTCCAGTCGCTTGCGCGCCTCGCCGGCCTCGGAGCCGTCGACCATCTGCCGCAGGGTGATCACGTCCTGCAGCCCGTAGGCCATCCAGGCCGTCGCGGGCAGCCCGTCCCGTCCGGCCCTGCCGGTCTCCTGGTAGTACGCCTCGAGGCTCTTCGGCAGGTCGAGGTGGGCGACGAAGCGGACGTCGGGCTTGTCGATGCCCATTCCGAAGGCGATCGTCGCGACGATGACGACGCCCTCGCCGCGCACGAAAGCGTCCTGCGTGTCGCCGCGCACCCGGCCGCCGAGGCCGGCGTGGTAGGGGCGGGCGTCGACGCCGCGTGCGCGCAGCCACTCCGCCGTCTCCTCGACCCGGCGGCGCGACAGGCAGTAGACGATGCCGGCGTCCCCCCGGTGCTCGTTGTCGAGGAGCCGCGCGAGCTGCTCGCGCGGGCTCTGCTTCGGCACGACCCGGTAGCGGATGTTCGGCCGGTCGAAGCCGGCGATGAACACGCGGGCGTCCTGCAGGCGCAGCCGCTCCCGGATCTCCCGCCGCGTGGGCTCGTCGGCGGTCGCGGTGAGGGCGATGCGGGGCACGGCCGGAAAGCGCTCGTGAAGCGCCGAGAGCTGCAGGTACTCCGGGCGGAAGTCGTGACCCCACTGCGACACGCAGTGCGCCTCGTCGATCGCGAACAGAGCGAGCTCGACCTCGTCGAGCAGCGCGAGCGTGCGCTCCCCGAGCAGGCGCTCGGGGGCCACGTAGAGCAGGTCGATCCCGCCCGCACGGAGTCGATCCTCTACGTCGAGCACCTCCCCGTACGCGAGCGTGGAGTTGAGACAGGCCGCCCGAACGCCGGTCTGCAGCAGCGTGTCGACCTGGTCGCGCATCAGCGCGATGAGCGGCGAGACGACCACGGCGGCGCCGGGGCGGACGAGCGCCGGGAGCTGGTAGCAGAGCGACTTGCCGCCGCCCGTCGGCATCAACACCAGGCTGTCGCCGCCGGCGATCGTGTGCTCCACGATCGCTTCTTGCTGTCCGCGGAACCGGTCGTAGCCGAAGACGCGGCCGAGCAGCTCACGAGCCGAGCCGGGCATCCGATCATCGTACTACGCAGGCCGGGGGAGCGGCTTCGATGCCCCGCGCGTCGCGTCGCTGTTCGCGTGTGCACGAACGGCCGAGGCCGGCGTGGTCGCGATTCGGGTGAATCCGTACCCCGACGCTCCACCGTGCGGACTCCGGCGGACACGGCAGCCGGCGAACGGGTATCATTCCGAATGCAAAACATCGCGTGGACCCGTTCGCTCGGGCGCTGGATCGCGGCCACGGTGTTTCTGCTGGCCGTTCCGCCCACCGCCGTCGCGCAGACGGAGTTCCACTACCAGTACGGCCGCCTCGCCAATCCTTTTTCCGGCGCGCGCCACTACACGCAGATTCTGACCGTGCAGCAGGCGTCGAGCTGGTCGCTCGGCGACAGCTTCGTCTTCATCGACATTCTCGAGGACGGCGTCGCGGACGGCTTCAACGATCTGGAGTTCTACGGCGAGTGGTATCCCACGCTGAGCTTCGGCAGGCTGGCGGATCGGACCGTCGGCGGCGGGCCGCTGCGGGACGTCGCGCTGATCGGCGGCATCAACTTCGACGGCGACGCCAACGTTCTCAAGTGGCTGCCGGGGGCGCGGCTCTCCTGGGACGTGCCCGGCTTAGTCTTCTTCAACATGGATGTGACCGCCTTTATCGACGCCAGCAGCGGGCTCGAGCGGGGCGGGGCGCCCCGGACGACGGACAGCTTCATGTTCGACGCGAGCTGGGGGGCCGCCTTCGACATCGGCAGCCAGTCGTTCTGGTTCACCGGCCATGCCGAGTACATCGGCGCGACCACCAACGAGCTCGGCGCCCCCGTGAAGGGGTGGATCCTCGCGCAGCCGCAGCTCGGGTGGGACATCGGCAAGGCGATGACGGGAGCCGCCAATCAGCTCTTTCTCGGCGTGGAGTACCAGTACTGGCGGAACAAGCTGGGCGCGGACGAGGACGACAACGTCGCGCAACTCTGGGTGATGTGGCGTCTGTGATGTCCCGCTGCCGCGCGGGAGCCTGAGGTGAACCGAATCGTGACGCAAGCGCTGGATGGGCCGGGCACTGACGTACGGACGATGAAGAAGGGGCTGCGCCTGGCGGTTCGGGGTTTCCTGGCGCTCGCAGCGCTGCTCACCGTCACGATCACGGCGACGTCAGCCACGATGCTCTACAACTCCGCCATCGCCCTGCGTGACGAGGCGGAAGCGTCCGCGGTGCACCTGGCGGAGCTCCTGTCGGCGAGCTTCGCCGACATGGGCGAGATCTCGCTGGCCAACGTGGCCCGGACCCTCGACGCGACGCTCGACGACCAGATGATCGCGCAGGCCCGTCTGGCCGCCCACCTCGTCGCCGCGGCGGAGGCGGCGGGACAGGACCCGCCGCGCATCATCGAGACCCTCGACGCCATCGTGGCGAGCACCGTCCTCGACGAGTTCTGGATTACCGACAGCGTCGGATTCTCGTACCTCACCAACGTGCGCGACGAGACCGGCGCGCTCGTGCCTTTCCGGTTCGACCCGGATCCGACCCTGCAGCCGCAGGCGTCGAAGTTCTACGTGCTGCTGGGATCGGACGTCGACGACGTGATCACGCAGCCCGCCCAGGTGCGGGAGATCGACCAGGAGGTCTACAAGTACGTCGGGGTCGGCGGCGTCGATCAGGAGCGGATCGTGCAGATCGGCAATGCGCTGGTCTTCGGCGAGCAGGAGATCCTGACCAACGTCTACGCCACCGAGCGTGCCGACGTGTCGGCCGTGGTGGAGGGGATCGTCGGCCAGCAGATGCTGGTGCAGGCCACCATCGTGGGGCACTTCGTGGCCGCGGCGGAGGAGGCCGGGTGGCCGGTCGAGGAACTCGAAGGACGCCTGCGGCGCATCGTCGGCTCGACCGTCATCGGCGAGATCCGGGTCGTGAATCCGGACGGCTCCGTGGCCTATTCCACCCTGCTGCCGCCCCTGGCGGGCGGAGCCGCCGCCGGCGTGCCGCATGCCGGCGAGCTCGCTCCGCTTCTCGATGGCGCCGAGCGCAGCGTGGAGCTCGCGACCGCACCGCGCGCTTCGGACGGCCAGGTCTACAAGTACGTAGCGGTTGCCGGCGCCGGCTCGCCGCGGGTCGTGCAGGTCGGCATTCCCATCGAGGGCAGCTCGGGCAACCTGTTGTATTCGGTATACCAGCGCGAGGCGGACCTGCTGGTCCGGTCACGCAACCTGGAGGCGCTCTGGGTCGTCAATCTCGACCGCGATCTGGCGGCGGCCGCGCCGCGCGCCGGACAGACGACGGCCGGGACGGTGGATGCCGCCAGCGTCTTCGCGCGCCGGGCCGAGGCGGTCGTGGGACGGGCCATGGAGCAGGGGCAGGTGGTCAGCGAGACCAGCCTCAGCCTGTTGTCGCCCGCGGACCGCGGCATCTGGGTCGCCTCACCGATCATCAACGCCGGCGGCATTCCGATCGGCGGCCTTGCCCTCGCCGTGAGCCTGGACGACATCGCCAACACCGTTCAGGCGGAGGCCAGGAATACCACCCTGATCGCCTTCGTCCTGCTCGGTTTCACCGCCGCCGCCGCACTCTGGGGCACTCGGTGGCTCACGCAGCCCATCGAGGCGATCGCCTCGGCGGCCCGTCAGGTCGAGATGGGCAAGCAGCCGGACGAGGGCCCGATGGAGACGGTGATGCAGCGCACGGACGAGCTCGGCAGTCTGGCGCGGGTGTTCGAGGCCATGACGGTGCAGGTCTTCAACCGCGAAGAGCAGCTCGAGATGATGGTCGCGGCGCGCACGGACGAGCTGCAGCAGAGCAACCGCAGCCTGCGCCTCGCCCAGCAGGCGCTGGAGCAGGATCTGGAGATGGCCAAGGTCGTGCAGGCCGCGCTGGTCCGCGAAGGTAACGTGGATCTCGGCGGCTTCGCGGCCTACGCCAGGATGACGCCTGCGCAGCAGGTGGGCGGCGACTTCGTCGACGTACTCGAGCCGTCCGGCGGCAAGCTCTTCTTCACCGTATGCGACGTCTCCGGCAAGGGGGTGGCGGCGGCGCTGTTCATGGCGGCTTCGCAGGGTGCGATCAACGCGGCGGCTTCCGAGAGCCAGAGCGGCGACGTCGGCGCCATCGCCAGCGAAGCCAACCGCCGCCTCTGCGCCGAGAACCCGATGGGTCTGTTCGTTACCGGCGTGCTCGCCGTCGTGGATCTGGAGCGGGCCGTCATGGAGTACGTCTGCGCCGGGCACGAGCCCGCGTTTCTCGTCGCCGCCGACGATTCGCGGCGGCCGCTCCCGATGACCGGCGGGGTGGCGATGGGCGTGCTCGACGATTTCGAGTATGAGAGTCGCAAGGAGAAGCTGGGTCCCGGCGAGGCGCTGTTTCTCTATACGGATGGCCTGACCGACGCAGTGAATCTGACCGGCGAGCTGTTCGGGAAGGAACGGTTGGAGGCGACGCTCGACGGAGCGTCGGCGCGCTCTCCCGAGGAGATCGTGGATCACGTGTGGAGCGAGATCGGCGCGTACTCCGCCGGTACTCCCGCCGCCGACGACATGACCTGCCTGGTGCTGCGGCGGCGCCGGTGACGCCGCCCGGATTTGCAGCGGGCCGTTCGGAGTTTGCTAGAGTATTGCGTCGTTCGAGCGAGGGCGAGACCGCATGGCCGAGGAACTGCGCGTGACCATTCCGGCACGGTTGTCGGAAGTTCGCGAACTGTCGAGCATGGTGGAGGTGTTCGGCGACGCCAACGATCTGCCCGATCCGAAGGTGTTCGTCATCAACCTCGCGCTCGACGAGCTGATCACCAACACCGTGACGCACGGCCTCGAGGACATGGCCGATGCCGAGATCCGGATCAGGATGCGGGTCGTCGCCGGCACGCTGATTCTGGTCATGGAGGACAACGGACAGCCGTTCGATCCGACCCAGGACACGAACGCGGACGTCACGTCGTCCCTGGAAGAGCGGGCCGTCGGCGGGTTGGGTCTGCACCTGGTGAAGAGCTTTGCCGACCGCATCTCCTACGAGTTCGTGGAAGGCCGAAACCGGTTGACCATGGAGCACGATCTCGCGAAGGCGGCGGAGTGATGCCTGGTGCCTTGTCCGATCAACCAGACCTGCAGGTGACGAGTCTATGGACATCGAAGTAGCGGAAGAGCGGGACGGCGAGGCCCTCGTGCTTCTGCCGATTGGGCGGCTCGACAGTGCGAACGCGCGGTCGTTCGAATCCATCGTGATGGAACGCGTCGACCGGGGCGAGAAGCGGCTCGTCGTCGACTTCGGCCGCCTGAACTTCATCAGCAGCTCCGGGATGCGGGTGCTCCTGATGGCCGCGAAGAAGCTGCAGGCCGGTCAGGGAAAGCTCGTGCTGTGCTCCATGCCGGACCATATACACGAGGTGTTTCGCATCAGCGGCTTCGATCAGATTATCCCGATCCGGGACACCCGCGAGTCCGCGGTGGCCGAGGCCTGACGCCTGGATGACCGGGTGATGCGCCGATGCTCTCCACGAGGCGTGCGCGTGTGATTGCCACTCTGCGGTCAGGATGCGCTGCTCCCCCTGGAGGTTACGTACGTGGCGAGGATGGATGAATTGCGGGTCTCGCTGTCGCCCAGACTGTCGGCGGTGCGCGGTCTGGCGCAGATGGTAGAGGAGTTCGGCGACGCCAACAAGCTGCCGGACCAGCAGGTCTACCTCATCAACCTGGCGCTTGACGAGCTGATCACGAACATGGTGAGCTACGGCCTCCGCGGGGTCGCCCGTCCGAAGATCGAGGTCGGCCTGCAGGTCCACGAGACCTCGTTGATTCTGTCGATCGTGGACAACGGCCAGAAGTTCGACCCGACGGAGGCCACGAATCCCGACGTCTCGTCACCAGTCGCCGAGAGGCCGGTCGGCGGTCTGGGGCTGCACTTGATCAAGACGTTCGCCGATCGCATGCAGTACGAGTACACGGGCGGGAAGAACCGGCTGACCCTGGAACACGATCTTACGCCGGAGGCCCGTTGACGGGGCCGTCCGAGCGAAGAGGTGAACGGATGGATATCGAAGTCGCGGAAGAACGGAACGACGAGGTGCTGGTGTTGTTGCCTGTCGGACGCCTGGACAGCGGAAACGCCCGCTCGTTCGAGTCCGTGGTCATGGATCACGTCAGCAGCGGCGAGCGGCGTCTGGTCGTCGACTTCAGCCGCCTCGATTTCATCAGCAGCTCCGGCATGCGGGTGCTGCTGATCGCGGCGAAGGCGCTCAAGGCGGGTGAGGGGACGCTGGTGCTCTGCGCGATGAAGAACCACATCGAGGAGGTCTTCCGGATCAGCGGCTTCGACCGGATCATCCCGATCAAGGACTCCCGCGAAGCCGCCCTCGCCGCTTCCGCCTGACGCGAGGCCGCGCCGCCGGAGCCGCCTCGCACCGCCCGCCCGCGCCTGACGACGGGAACAGCGGACGCGGGCGCCGCGCAATCAGGCCTCGTACGCCTTGATTGCGTCCAGGATCGCCTGCTCTTCTTCCTCCCAGGCCGCCTGAATCGCCTTCAGCGCCCCCGCCGCGGAGGGCGCCTGCCTGGCGAGCAGCCGGTTCTGCGGCAGCAGCAGTCCCCGCGCCGCCGCGTGATCGAGGAACTCGAACAGATGATCGTAGTAGCCGTCGATGTTGGCGAAGACGCACGGCTTCTCGTGCAGCTCGAGCGGCCTCTGCGACCAGCACAGGGCTTCGAAGATCTCCTCCAGCGTGCCGAAGCCGCCGGGCAGGGCGATGCAGCCCTGCGACAGCTCCTGCATCAGGTGCTTGCGTTCGTGCATCGTGTCGACTTCGAGGAGACGGCTGAGTCCCTCGTGGGCGAGCTCCTGGTACGACAGTTGCCGGGGGACCACGCCGGTGACGACGCCGCCGTTCGCCAGGACGGCGCCGGCCAGAACACCCATCAGTCCGACCCGGGCACCGCCGTAGACCAGACCTATTCCCTCGGCCGCCATCATGCGGCCCAGCGCGTCGGCCTCGTCGATATAGCGCTGCTCGCGCCCGAGGTTGCCGCCCAGGTAGACGCAGATGTGCTTCCCGCCGGGCGGCTCTGCGGCTGCACCGCGATCGTCGTCTGTTTCCCGGTTGCCGATGTTCGACATCGTCTCGTATCTACTCGTCCCGTTCCGGCATGAGCACGAACTCGGGGTAGGCGTCGATTCCGAGCTCCGCCACGTCCTGCCCCATCTGCTCGACCTTGTGGGACACGCGCACGCCCATGGTCTTCTCGAGCGCCAGCCATGTCAGCCAGGACGTCGCGAACGCGAACGCGCCCACCGCGAGCACGCCGAGAAGCTGCACGCCGATGTCGGCGCCGGCGGCGATGACCGTGGCTATCGTACCCCAGGCGCCCGCGAAGAAATGAGCGGGCACCGCTTCCCACCACGTCGTCGACCTTGAGCTTCTCCAGGAGCCTGATGGCCACGGTACAGATGATGGCGCCGACTGCGCCGATCACGATGGCCCAGTAGTGACTGGTGATGTCCGGACCCGCGGTGATCGAGACGAGACCGGCTATCGCGCCGTTCAGGCCGGCGAGCAGATCATCCGTCCGAAAATCGGCCGCGATACGGCGATGGCCGCGATGACGCCGGCCGCGCCCGCCAGGTTGGTGTTGACCAGGACATGGCTCATCGCGAGCACGTCGGCCGCGCTCCCGAGGGCGAGCTGGGAACCGCCGTTGAAGCCGAACCAGCCGAACCACAGGATGAACACCCCCAGCGTGACCACCGGAATGTTGGACGGCGGCGTGCTCGTGACCGTGCCGTCCTTGCGGAACTTGTTGTGCCGCGGGCCGACGACCAGAGCGCCGGCCAGCGCGGCGCAGCCGCCCGTGCCGTGCACGATGGTGGAACCGGCGAAGTCCTGGAAGCCCATCTGGCTCAGCCAACCGCCGCCCCACGTCCAGGCGCCGACGATCGGGTAGATGATGGCGGTCAGCACCAGGGTGAAGACGAAGAACGACCAGAGCTTGACCCGTTCGGCCAGCGCGCCGGAGACGATCGAGGCGGCGGTCGCCACGAAGACCATCTGGAAGAACCAGTCGGACATGACCGCGTAGTCGGTGGCGATCACCGCGTCCCGCGCCCCTTCGACGCCCGCCAGCAGCGCGAGCTCGTCGGCCGACGGGCCGCGCAGGAAGGTGATTGAGCCCATCACGCTGCCCACGTCGACGTTCGCCGCTCGGCAACTCGCTCATGCATCACCTCCTTCGGGGCCGACTGCGGGACGGCGCCGGTTGTCCAAGACCGCTGCCAACCATGGAATGCAACGGCGTGCGGGAGTCCGAAACGTTCAGCGCACCGGCGCCCCGTCGGTATCGTAGCCGACATGCGCGGCCATCACGAGATCATGCAGGGCGCGGCAGTCTCCGTCCAGGCGCCGCAGGCGCGCCGCTCGATCCGGCAGGCTCGGTGCGGAAGGCCACGGCTGGTTGACGTTGGACGCCAGGTCTCCGGCGCACCGGCGGGCGGCGCCGCAGGGACCGGGACCGAGCGCGAGGGCGCCCAGCGTGGCCGCGGCCGCGTCGATGGCAGTGCAGAGGGAGCGCGGCAGCCGCGGATCCTCTACGAGCAGATCCAGTACCCGCGCCGGGCGAATCTCCACCCCGTAGCGCCCCTTGTAGGTGTCGAAGGCCTGGCAGATCCACAGCAGGCTCGCCCACTCCCGGTCGCCCGCTTCCGGGTTCGCGCCCACGCCCTCGAGATGCGCGAGCAGCAGCGCGATCGTGAACTGGGCGCGCTCGACGAGACGTCCGAGCTGCAGAAAGCGCCAGCCGTCGTCGCGGTACAGGGTGGTGTCCACGACGCCGGCGAACAGGTTCATTTCGCGCGCCAGCTCCGCGTAGTAGCTCTCGGGTGCGGCCTTCCAGATGTCCTCGATGCGCCTCGTGCCGAGACGCAGCCAGGCCAGGTTGAGGCAGGTCCACATTTCGCCGCTGATGCAGTGGCGCATCTGGCGTGCGTTCTCGCGGCCGTTCGAAAAGCTGTTCAGGACCGAGCCCGGATTCGCGCGCTCGAAGGTGACGTCGTCGGCCAGGGTGTACGAATCGGCCAACGCGTAGTCGTCGTCGCTTTCCGCGACCCCGACCGCGGGGCCGGGCGGACGTCTGTGCAGGGTGTCGTAGATCCGGCGCCACCCGAAGTTGATCTCGCGCACGGGCCGGTCCACGAGGGCGCCCATCTGCTCGCGCAGCAGACGGCAGAGGTCTTCCGTCCGCTCGATGTGGCGGCCCAGCCAGTACAGACCCTCCGCGCTGCGCGCCAGCATCTCAGGACTCCAGCACCCACACGTCCTTGCCGCCGCCGCCCTGGCTCGAGTTCACCACGAGGCTGCCCCGGCGGAGCGCCACCCGGCAGAAGGCGCCCGGCACGATGCGCGTCTCCCGGCCCCGGAGCACGAAAGGGCGCAGGTCGACGTGCCGCGGCTCGAGCCGCCCGTCGATCAGGCAGGGAGCCCGCGAGAGCGACAGTATCTCCTGCGAGATGAAGTCGGCCGGATTGGCCCGCATCGCCGCCGCGTAGGCCTCGCGCTCGGCCGGCGTGGCCCGAGGACCGACCAGCATGCCGTAGCCGCCCGCCTCCCCGACCCGCTTCACGATGAGGCTGTCGAGATTGTCGAGCGTGTACTCGAGATCCTCGGGACGGCGGCAGATTCGGGTCGGCACGTTCGCGAGGATCGGTTCTTCGCTCAGGTAGTAGCGGATCAGATCCGGCACCCAGGCGTACACGCTCTTGTCGTCGGCCACGCCGGTCCCCGGCGCGTTCGCCAGCGTGACGTTGCCGAGCCGGTGAGCCTGCAGCAGACCCGGCACGCCGAGCAGCGAGTCGGACCGGAAGACCTGCGGATCGAGGAAGTCGTCGTCCACGCGCCGGTAGATCACGTCGACCCGTCGCAGCCCCTCCGTGGTGCGCATGTAGACGAAGCCGTTCCGCGTCAGCAGGTCGCGGCCCTCCACCAGCTCCGCGCCCAGCTCGCGGGCCAGGAACATGTGCTCGTAGAAGGCCGCGTTCCACACGCCGGGAGTCAGCAGCGCGATGCACGGATCGGGCCGGTTCGGCGGGGCCAGCTCCCGCAGGGTCGCCAGCAGCAGGTTGCCGTAGTGCTCGACTTCCCGGACCCGGCAGCGCCGGTAGAGCCGGCGCAGGCTCGACTTCACCGCCTTGCGGTTGGCGATCATGTAGGAGACGCCGGACGGCACGCGCAGGTTGTCCTCCAGCACGATGAAACCGTCGTTCGTGCGCACGACATCGGTGCCGCAGATCGCCACCCACGTGCCGTGCGGGGGAGAGACGCCGCGCATCTCGGAGCGGTACTGGGGGCAGCCCCGCACCATCTCTTCAGGAATCACGCCGTCGGAAATCGCGCGGCATTCGCCGTAGACGTCGCACAGGAAGCGGTTCAGGGCGAGGATGCGCTGGGCGAGGCCGGCCTCGAGCTCCCGCCATTCAGCCGCGGCCAGAATGCGGGGCAGGCAGTCGATCGGGATGATCCGCTCGTCGGCTTCGCCGTCCCCGTAGACGGTGAAGGTGATTCCCTCGTTGAGGAACGAGCGCGTGACCCGTTCCTGCACCTCGCCGAGCTCCGCCGCCGAGGTCTCGGCGAGGGCGTCGTGGAGGGTGCGGCAGTGCGGCCGCGGCGTGCCGTCGGGCCGTAATACCTCGTCGTAGAACTCGGCTTCAAGCCGGTAGTCGCTGAAGTCCATCCGCGCGGACTCTCGATTCGGTCGACAGCGAGGAGCCCTGCAGCGCCTTCAGTCTGTCAAACGCGACGACACGTAGCGCCAGTCTGGCATGCGCGATGATGAAACCGCAACCCCCCCGGTTCCGGCGGGGGTCAGGCCGGTTGCCGGTTCGCGGCCAGCACGCCGCCGAAGAGCGCGACGCCCGCCACGTCGAAGAGGGGGATCCCGAACCCGGCCAGATCCAGGGACGGTCCCGGCGCCAGGAGCAGCGCCGCGGCCCCGAAGACCGCCAGACGTGGGCCGAGCGCCAGTGGATTCCGCAACTGTCCGGCGATTCCCGCGGCGAAGCAGGTGACGCCCAGCGTGGCGATCGCGACCGGCAGCAGCATCTGCAGCCAGCCGGCCGGTTCGCCGGAGGCGGTCAGCATCAGCAGCTCGGGCCGGTAGATGAACATGTAGGGCAGCGTGAAGCCGACCAGCGCGAAGCGGAACGCGGCGAGCCCGGTCGGCATGATGCGCGTGCCGGCGATGGAGGACGCGGCATAGGCGGCCAGCGCCACCGGCGGCGTCACCATCGACATCATCCCGAAGTAGAAGATGAACAGGTGCGCGGCCAGCGGGATTACGCCGAGGTTGCCGAGCACCGGGCCGATCAGCGTGGCCATCAGCAGGTAGCAGACCGCCGACGGCAATCCCATGCCCAGGACGATCGACGAGATCATGATCAGGACGAGCGCGAGGAACAGGCTCTGCTCGGCCAGCGGGATGATCGTCGCCGGCAGGCGCGTTCCAATGCCGGTCAGCGTCACGATGCCGATGATGATGCCGACGCAGGCCGCGGCGGCCACCAGCGGCACGACGCCGCGCGCCGCGGTGACGAGGCTCAGAATCGTGAAGCGCCAGTCGAGGCGGGTCGCCTTGCTCACGCTGCTGACCGCGATGATCGCGACCAGCGACAACGTGACGGCGCGGAACGCCGTGTAGCCGAGCACCAGGAACAGGATGAGGCTGCCGAGCGCCGAGGCGAAGACGAGCCCCGCCGCACGCGACCGCGCCGCCGCATCGGGCGTCTCGTCGGCGACCGGCGCCGCTGCGACCGGCGCCTCCCCGGTCGCGATCGCCATCCGCTGCGCGTGGAAGTGCACGATGAGGATGAGCGACAGGTAGTACAGGAGCGCGGGAATGAGCGCGGCCCGGATAATCTCCAGGTAGGTCACCGGCGGGTCGACGATCTCCAGCATCATGTAGGCGCCCGCGCCCATCACCGGCGGCATCAGCGCCCCGCCCGAGCTGGCCGCCGCCTGCACGCCCGCCGCGGTCACCGGCTGGAAGCCGGCGCTGCGCATCATCGGGATGGTGAACGTGCCGGTGGTGGCGGTGTTCGCGACGGCGCTGCCCGAAAGGGAGCCCATCAGCCCGCTGCTCAGCACCGCCACCTTCGCGGGACCGCCGGAGCTGCGCCCGAACACCCGCTCGGCGAAGTCGACGATGAACCGCGTCGCCCCGGTCGCCTCGAGGAACGCCCCGAAGATGACGAACAGGAAGACGTAGGTGAACATCACGCCGAGCGCCACGCCGAAGATGCCCTGACTGTGCAGGAACGTCTGCGCCACGATGCGCGGGACGGTGTAGCCGCGGTGCGGGAACAGCCAGTCGGGGAACGCCGACCCGAAGAGCGCATAGAGGATGAACGCCGCGGCGAGCAGCGGCAGGGCCAGGCCGAGCGCGCGCCGGGCCGCCTCGATCACCAGCAGCAGGCCGAGGAGGCCGATGGCGGTGTCGAACGTCGTCTCGAAGCCGGCCCGGTTCCCCAGCGTCTGCCCGTCGACCCACCACGCCGCGAACAGCGGATCGGTCTGCACGACGATGTAGCCGCAGCAGGCCGCGGCGAGCACCGCCAGCACGACGTCGCCGGCCCGGGCGCGCGGGTCGTCCTTCAGGGATGGATGGATCGGGACGTTCAGGAAGCAGAGCGCCAGCCCCACCAGCGCGAAGAACGCCAGGCGGCTCTGCGGCGCCAGCAGCGGATAGTTGACCTCGACCAGCGTGAAGGCGCACAGCAGCACCCCGAGCGTGCCCGTCGCCAGGAGCCGAAGGTCGCGCGGCGGCGGCGTGTCCGGCGTCACGGCGCGGCCTGTTGGGGCCAGATCCCGGCCTCTTCGTAGAAGCGAATCGCGCCGGGATGGAACTCCGTTCCGGTGTCGCGCACGACGTTGTTCGGGTTGATGGCGCGTCCCGCGGCGTGCTTCTCGACGACCAGCTCCCGGTTCTCGTAGAGCAGTCTCGTCCAGTTGTAGACGAGCTCGTCCGGCGCGCCGGCGGACGTGATGACGTGCATCGAGCCGACGTCGAGCCCCTCGAACGGTTCGGCCTGCCCGCGATAGGTCTCGGCCGGGATGGAGGCCGGCCGGAAGAAGAGGTACTCGTCGATCAGCGCCTGCTTCTCGTCGTCGCCGTACGGGATGAAGGTGAGCTCCATCGACGCGGCGGCCTGGGTGATGGACGCGGTCGGCACCGCGCCGCCGAGGAACGTCGCGTCCGCCGAGCCGTCGGTCAGCATGTCGACGGCGGCCTGCTGCGTTGCGTTGAGCGGCGAGAAGTCGTCGTAGGTCACCCCGTGCGCCCCGAGCAGCGGACCGACGAAGTACTCGAAGCCGGCGCCCGCCGGACCGACGCTGACGCGCCGGCCGCGCAGGTCGTCGATGCTCGCGATGCCGGACGACGCCTGCGTCACGAACAATGCCACGTTGGGCGCGAGCGTCATGACCGAGCGGACCGGGTAGGCGCGGTCCCAGCCCTCGCTGCCCCGGACTGCGAAATAGGTGATGGCGGCGTTCGACAGCGCGAAGTCGAGCTCGCCGCTCGCGAGCCGCCGGATGTTCTCCTGCGATCCGCTCGTCGCCTCGGCCGTCACGCTGTAGCCGAAGCCGCCGCCGGTCTCGTTGACCACCTCCGCGAGCGCGCTCCCGACGACGAAGAATGCGCCTCCGGGCGGCGCGGTGCCCATGCTGAGGAACCGGCGCGCCGGCGCGCTGTCGCCGGCCTCGCCGCCCTCGCCTCCACCGCCGCAGGCGGCAACCGTGCCGGCCAGAACGGCGAGCACCACCATGACCGGCCACCGAGTGTTGGATCGACGCAAGAACCTGCCCTCCTTGAACCCGCCCATGCTACTACGCTTCCTCATCGCGGGCCGAAGATCGACAGCAGGTGGCCGTCCGGATCGCGGAAATTGGCGGCCCACGAGTCGCCGGTCACGTTGGCCGGCTCGCGCAGGAACTCCACGCCCCTGTCCTTCAGCGCCGTGTAGGCCGCGCCCACGCTCGCCACCGCCAGCACGACTTCCAGGGGACCCGGCTGCTCGGCCAGTCTGGCGTGCGCGGTGCTGAGGCAGAGCGTGACCGGTCCGGTCTCGAGGAAGACGAAGCCGGGGATCTCCTGCTTGACGGCCAGCCCCAGCCTGTCCCGGTAGAACGCGCGCGAGCGATCCAGGTCCGATGCGCCCAGCATGATGTTGGCGATTCCGGTGATGGTCATGAGTCCTCCTGGCCGATCCGGACGGAAGCGGCCGACTGCGGGTTCCCGGCGGGTGTGCCGGGACCGGCCGGCGGCGTCCCGCGATCCACGACGAAGCGGCGCGCCTTCATCTCGAAGCGCGGTAGCGCCCCGGCCGCGACCGGCGTGACCGGCACGGAGAGGCCGAGAGCCTCGCGCAGGCGGCTCGCGGCGAGTGCGGCGACCGCTGCGGCGTCGACTGCATCCTCGATCTCCACCTCGACAAAGATTCCCCGGAGCGACCCTGCCGCCTGCACCGTACAGCGATACTCGACGACGGGGCCGATCGCGCGCAGAACCGATTCCACCGCGGCCGGATAGACGTTGACGCCGCGCACGTTGACCATGTCGTCGGCCCTTGCGACCACGCCGCCGGCGAGCCGCGCGAGCGTCCTGCCGCAGGCGCAGCGTTCGCGGGTCCGGACCACGAGGTCGCGCGTCCGGTAGCGGATGACGGGACTCGCGGTTCGTCCGAGATTCGTGATCACCAGCTCGCCGCGCACGCCGTCCGCCGCCGGCTCCCCCGTGTCGGGATCGACCACCTCGGCGATGAACTCACGCTCGTTGACGTGCAGGTACCCGGGCGCCTGCAGGCACTCGAAGCTGATCGGGCCGACCTCGGTCAGCCCGTGATGGTCGATGACCCGCGCCCCCCAGCCGCGCTCGATCCGCTGCCGGGTCGCCGGGATGCTGCCTCCCGGCTCGCCGGCGACGATGATGACGCGAACCGGACCGTCGGACAGCGCCGCGCGCCCTCCTGCTTCCCGCGCCACGTCCAGCAGCCGCAACGCGTAGGTCGGGGTGCAGCACATCACCGTGGGGGCCAGCGCGGAGATCAGGGCGAGCCGCTGCCCGCTCGTCATCCCGCCGGCCGGAATCGCGTGCGCCCCGATCTGCGTCGCCGCGTCGAATCCGGTCCAGAAGCCGAGGAACGGCCCGAACGAGAAGGGAAAGAAGACCCGGTCGCGCCCGGTGACCCCGGCCGCGCGGTAGACCGCCTTCCAGCACTCGAGCATCCACTGCCAGGTCTCCGGCGTGTCGATCCAGCGCAGAGGCCGCCCGGTCGTCGACGACGTCTGGTTGTAGCGCGTGTAGCGGTCGAGCGGCTCGGTCAGCGCCGTTCCCCAGGGCGGCGACGCTTCCTGGTCGGCCACCAGATCGGCCTTCGTGGTGAATGGCAACGCGGCCAGATCCTCGAAGAACCTGAGCCTGCCGACGTCGACGCCCGCGCGGGAGAACTTGCGGTCGTAGAAGGCGTTCCGGTCCCGCAGAGTGCGGAGGAGAGCGGTGAGCCGTTCGGCCTGCAGTGCCTCGAGCGCGGCGCGCGGTTCACACTCGCTGTCGGGTGGGCCGGTCGCCCCCCCCGTTGGCGGCGTGGAGTCCGGGGCGTTGCCGTGGTCGGCGGTCATGCGTCTGGAGGCGTCGGCGCGACCTCGAACCGCCCGGCGATCTCGGGCGGGATCTCGGTCGACCGCAGCGGCGCGCCGGCCCCCTTGGCGATGCACGCGATGGTGAGGCTCCCGGTGGCGACGGCGGTCCCGTCCTTTCTGATGCTTGCGGCATAGCGCATCGACCGCGCGCCGATCGCGGCAATCCGGATGTGCACCTCGAACTCGTCCTCGAACCGCAATGGGCGGCGGAAGTCGAACGACGCCGCGACGCGCGGGAAGCCGACCTCGGCGCCGGGCGGCGCGATGCTCAGGCCGGCCGCGCGCCAGAGCGCGTGCTCCGCCTCCTCCATGTAGCGGTAGAACCAGGAGAAATGGACGATGCCGGCGGTGTCCGTCTCGTAGAACTGCACCCGGCGCTTCAGCCGGTACTCGCTGATCACCGGCACATTCCATGTTCCGGGACATGGACGCGCGCGGCTCGCGTCGCAGCAGGCGCCTGGTGGCCTCTTCGCGGTCGGCGGCAGCTCATGTTCGGGTGCCGGCCGGCTGCGCGAGCTCCGGCCGCGACGTCCGCGCCGAGAACTCCCGGAGCGCCTCGAACAGCGGCCCGAGATCGGCGAACACGTTGCCCACCAGCGCGTCCACCAGCCGCGGGTGCAGGTTCGGGTGGGCGCGGATGAAATCCCGGAAGCTGAACGTCTGGTTGTAGAACGACAGCACGAGCTGACGGAACTGGTCGAGCGCCCAGCGCATGTCGCGCTCGTAGTCCACGAACGTCTCGGCCGTCACCCCGCCGGTGTCGAGGCCGCGGTGGACGGCGTCGGCCGCCATTTCGCCGCTCTTGAGCGCCATGAACACGCCGGTGGAGAAGACGGGATCGAGGAACGAGAAAGCGTCGCCGGCCAGGCAGAATCCGTTGCCGCCGATCGCCTCGGCCCGGTAGCTGAACTCGCCGGTCACCCGCACGGGCTCGATGCGCGTGCCGGTGCTCAGGTGGTCGGCGATCCAGATGCAGTCGGCCGCCTCGCGCGCGAAGATCGCCTCCGGGTCGCGCGTATCACGGTACAGGTAGTCCGCCTCGGCGACGACCCCGACGCTGACGACGTCGTCCGGCAGGGGGATGTACCAGAACCAGCCCTTTTCCGGGATGTAGGCGACGGTCGTCGCGCCCTCGTCGAGCCCGGGATCGCGCTTCGCGCCGCGGTAGTAGGTGAAGATGGAGATCTTGGTCAGGTCAGGGTCGCGCCTCTTCCAGCCGAGCTTCGAGGCCAGGAAGGTGTCGCGGCCGGTGGCGTCGATGACGGCGTCCGCGCGGAACGTCCGCGATCCGCCGCCCGCGACGTCCGCCCGGACGCCTGCCGCACGCTCGCCGTCCATCAGCAGCTCGCGGGCCACCGTTCCCTGCCGGACGTCGGCGCCCTTCGCCCGCGCGTTGTCCAGCAGCATCCGGTCGAAGTCGCTCCGCAGCACCTGCCAGGTCGTCGAGCAGGGATGCTCGATCGTTTCGAAGAAGTAGAACGGCTGCGACACCTTGCCGGTCGTCGAGACGAACTGCACGCTGTATTTCTTCGGGCAGGCGGCCTGCTCGAACCAGTCGAGCACGCCGAGCCGCTCGAACGTGAACCACGTGTACGGCATCAGCGACTCGCCGATGTGATAGCGCGGGAATGCCTCGCGTTCGAGAACGGCCACTCGCCGTCCGTGCTGCGCCAGCACCGTTCCCGCCGTGGCTCCCGCCGGGCCGCCGCCGATGACGATGCAGTCGTAGCGCTCGCCGGTGTCCATGCCGTTCATCGTAATACGAGCGGCAGCACCTCGACGATGTCGCCGATCCTGGCGCCCTTGCGCACCACCTCGGTGCGCCGCCCGTAGAGCACGCGCGGCTCGCGCATCCAGAAGACGCCCATCATCTCGGGGTTCGGAATGACGGCGAGGAACGCCTTGACGCGGCTCTGGTACTCGAAGCGCCCGTCGCGGAGAATGCGTCCGAGCGGCACCTCGTTCTCCAGGATCTGCCGTCGGATCTCGTCGCCGAACGCGTCGAGCCGCATCCGGATCGCCCCCATCTCGACCGGCTGGCCGGCATACTCCTGCACCAGCAGGACGCGGCGGAAGTAGGACCCGCTCTCGGTGAACGTCGACAGCGGCCGCAGCACGACCCGCCCGCCGAAGTGGCGTTCGAGGGTCAGCGTCATGTCGATGTCGTGCACGAGCAGCGAGCGGTAGGGGAGCGGGATCTCGTCCGGCTGGACCACCTCCACCCGCGGGACCTCGATGCCGGCCCGCTCGTAGACCAGGTCGAGAGGGTAGAGGAGGCCACTCTGCCGTGACTCGACCGGACGGCTCGACGTCGACGTGCCCGGCACCGTCATTCCAGCCTGTCTTCAGACCGACCTCGTCGCGCAGCGTCCTGGGACCTGACGCTTGCATCGAGCGCTCCCATGGGACCTACGTGTACCGGATGTCGGTGTGGGCCGGCAGGAAGAAGCGCGGCAGCAGGCTGTCCACGCGCAGCAGGCCCTCGCGCGACAAGCGGACCCGCTCCGGGGACGATTCGGACAGGAAGCCGTCTTCGGCGAGCGACGCGAAGGGGTCCGTGAACCGTTCCCGCACGTTCACCCCGTACTTGGCCTGGAAGTAGTCGGGCCGGATGGAGCCGAGCTTGAGCTGCAGCACGAGCTCGCGGATCAGCCGTTCCTCGTCCGTGGGCCGGTAGGCCCGGTTCAGCGGGATGCGTCCTTCCTCGATCGCTTGCGCGTAGGCGCCCCAGGAGTCGAGGTTCTGCATGTGGACGCCGTTGACGTGCCCGAACGACGCCACGCCGAGGCCGGCGAGGTCCGCGCCCTGCCAGAGGCGGTCGCGGTAGACGAAGCGGGTACGCCCGGGGTGCTTGACGGCGGTGTAGGCGCTCCCCACCGTGTAGCCGGCCCGTTCGAGCGCGGCGAACGCCTCGTCCACCCAGCGGCGCTTCGTCGCCCACGGGGCGACGGTCTCCTGGAACTGTCCGGCGCCGCGCAGCCGGTCGCTGCTGATGGTCGTGTTGAACGGCAGCTCCATCTGGTAGATGGTGACGCTGTCCGGATCGAGCGCCACGGTTCTCTCGACGGCGTCCTGCCACTTCGCGTCGGTCTCGCCGAGCATGCCCGCGATCAGATCGATGTTGATCTGCGGAAAGTCGATCGAGCGCGCGAACTCGTACGCCCGGAAGATCTCGGTCGAGCGGTGCGCGCGGCCGTTCAGCTCCAGCACGTGGTCGTCGAAGTGCTCGACGCCGAGGCTGAGCCGCGTGACTCCCATGTCGCGTATGGCGCGCAGCTTCGGCTCGGTCAGCGTGCCCGGCTCGCACTCGAACGTGATCTCGCTCGCGGTCGACCAGGGGCTGACGGCCGAGAGCCGGTCGACCAGGCCGCGGAGCTGGCGCACCGACAGGAACGACGGCGTGCCGCCGCCGAAGTAGATGAAGTCGAGCGGGCGTCCGGCGATGGCCGGCTGCTCGGCGTACAGCTCCCACTCGCGGCCCAGCACGTCGAGGTACGACTGCACCTCGGCTGCGTTCTTGTCCGTGTAGACCCGGAAGTAGCAGAAGTGGCAGCGCTTGCGGCAGAACGGGATGTGCAGGTAGAGGCCGAGCGGGACGCCGTCCGTCGCCGGCACGGCGAGGGCGGGTTCGGCTGCGTCGACCACCGCGCCCGACGTCCAGGTGGAGAACGGCGGATAGTTGGCGACGAAGTAGCTGCCGACCTCCGTATCGCTCGGGGCCGTCGCCGCCGCTGCCGCTTCACTCATGACGTTCATGATATCAGCCTGCAGCGCCGGGCACGGGGGACGCCGGTTCCTGTCGCCGCCGGCTCCCGTCGTGAGCGGCGTCGGCACGCGTCTCGCGTCCGGGTGGCGGTGATAGGATGGCGCCCATGCAGAACGTGCAGCCGCGGTTCGGCTACACCGAGTCGGTGTGGCGATCGGCAGGCTGGTCCGCTTCGTCGCCCGCTGCCATCAGGGACAGTAGCGCCGCTGGGTCTCCTGCTCGTCGGGTACCGGCGCGGCGTCGGCGTCGTGCCGTCCAACGTTCTCCGACAGGTCGTCACCCGAAGCAGTAGAGTACGCCGTCCTGCGAGCCGATCACCACCTTGCCGTCGGCGATTGCCGGGGATGCCGAGAGCGGGGCGCCGGTGTCGAACTCCCACAGCTTTTCGCCGCTGTCCAGGTCCAGGATGTAGAACCGCCCGTCGCCGGAGCCGATGTAGACGCGTCCGCCGGCGGCGGCGGGAGACGAATCGACGCGCGCGCGCGTCATGAACGTCCAGCGCATTTCGCCGCTCTCGGCGTCGATGCCGTGGACCATGCGGTCGCGGCCCCCGATGACGACGGTGCCGTCCACGTGGAGCGCCGACGAGTAGAAGGGGAAGTGCCGCTGCGGATGTTCGTAGCTCCAGACGATGTCGCCCGTTCCCAGGTCGAGGCTGACCACCTCGTTGTCGAAAGTGCCGAAGTAGGCGCGCCCGTCGCGGATGGCGGAGGACGCCGCGGTGTAGGCGCCGGCCGACACGCTGGTGACCTCCGTGCCGTCCGAGATCCGTACCCCGTGGAACGTCTCGTCGCAGCCCCCGAAGTAGGCGACGCCCTCGGTGACGGCCGGGGTTGCATGGACGTAGTTCTGCGTCTCCACCCGCCACGCCAGCTCGCCGGTGGCTGCATCGAGCCCGTACAGGTAGCCGTCGTACGAGCCGATCATCACCCGGCCCTCGGCCAGCACCGGCGAGGACTTGATCTCGCCCTGCGTCGCGTAGGTCCAGATCTCCTCGCCGGTCTCGGCGTCGACGGCATGCAGTACCCCGGCCAAGTCCCCGACGAAGACCAGGCCGTGCCCGACGGCCGGCGACGATTCGCCGATGCCCATCCGCTCGCTCGCCCGGTAGCGCCACTTCAGCTCGCCGGTGTCGAGATCGAGGGCGATGAGCTCCCCCGTGTAGGTGCCGACGTAGACCGTCCCGTCTGCGATGGCGGCCGACGAGTCGATCGACTCGCCCGCCTCGAACGACCAGAGCAGCCGGGGATTCTCGGGGACCGTGGCCGACGAGACCCCGGTCAGGCCGGCCGTGCCGCGGAACTGCGTCCAGGCGTCCGGCGGCGCCGCGTCCTGGGCGGCTGCCGCGCCCGCGCTGGCCAGCAGCGCGAACGCAGCGAGAACGGTCGTTGCGCCGAGAGTTGGCGAGAACCACCTGCGACGTGACTGGCTCAGTAGGCGCATTGATATACCTCCAACGCTTCGCGCGCTCCAAAGGGTCTTGGGTTGAACGTGCCGGTCCACTGCGCGGCCGCGGCCTCGGCGAGGGCCGACAGGTCGCGCTCCGGCACGCCGGTCGTCCGCAGATCGGCGGGGAAACCGCCCGACCTGCCGATTGCGACGAGACGCTGCGCCAGATGCTCTCCGGCGCTCGGAACGGTGGACGGCTGGGGCGCACCGTTGACGAGGTCGCGGTAGAGATCGTCCGCGGCCTGCGCGTTCCACCGCACGACGTGGGGCAGCAGTATCGCCAGCGCCACGCCGTGCGTCATAGCGGGTTCGCGCACGCGTGAGCCGCTCCCAGCATCGACTGCTCGATGGCGACGCCCGCGTAGAACGCCCCGAGCTGCATCGCGCCGCGCGCCGCGACGTCGTCGGGATGATCGAGCACCCGTTCGTACTTGGCGTTCAGCAGGCGGAAGGCCTCGCGCGAGAACAGAGTCGAGATCGCGGTGCGACGCTTGGTCACCGCCGTCTCCACCGCATGCGCGATCGCGTCGAAACCGCCGGCTGCGGTGACGGCGGCCGGCTGCGACAGGGTGAGGTCCGGGTCGAGGACGGCCACCCGGAAGGCGAGCTGCGGATCGCCGCAGGCCATCTTCATGTGCGTCTCGGCGTCGGCGATGACCGCGTAGCTCTGCGCCTCCGAGCCGGTGCCGGCGGTGGTGGGGACGGCAATCATCGGCAGCAGCGGCTTGTGCGCGTGCCCGTAGCCGCGGTAGTCGGCCATGGCGCCGTCGTTGGTCAGCAGCAGATTGATCCCCTTGGCGCAGTCGAGCGAGCTGCCTCCCCCCAGGCCGATGACCGAGTCCGGCCGGCGTGCGCGGGCGAACGCGACGCCCCGTTCCACCATCGCCGCGTCCGGGTTCACGTCGAAGTCGTCGAAGACCTCTACGGCCAGGCCGGCGCCGCGCAGCAGGCCGAGCGCGCGGTCGACGTGACCGGCTTCCTCCAGACCGCCGTCGGAGACCAGGAGCGGCCGCGCGAACCCCAGTTCCCGTGCCAGTGTCCCGAGCCGGTCGATAGTACCGGCTCCGAACACGAGGCGGGTCGGCACGTGAAAGTCGAACGGTGTCATCGTTGAAGCTGCAGCCGCTGTTCGCAGCCTTCGAATATACCCCGACGCGCAGCGTCCCGAGTTCGACATCGATGGTACGCGTGCCGAGCAGGCATGGCGGCGACGACGAGTCGTCGTCCGACAGCGATATCTGCTTCACGATGATGTTGCGGAGCGGACGCAGGGGTCGTCGCGGCTCTATTGATCGTACCGGAGATCGGCGCTCTCGACAGCGGCGAGTGCGCCGAGGGCGAAGGTCCACGGATACAACTTCTCGGAGTACCAGAGCTTGGCGAAATAGAGTCCGATGGGCGTGGTCTCGACTCGTCTTCCCTCCTCGGTCGCATCGGTCAGCCACTCCACGCCGCGGGCAGCGGAGTTGTCGAGATCGGCGACCGTCGCAGCCCGCGGCAACCGGCGAAAGACTGCCAGGGCCGAGACTGCAACCGCGGTCTCCTCGATGGACGGCCGGACGCCGGGTGCGCCGCCCCAGCCACCGTCGCCTCCCTGTGCGCCGATGAGCCAATGCGCCGCCCGGTGCTCGCACGCCGGAGCCGCCTCGATGTCGGGCAGCGCGGCGAGCCCTTCCAGGACCCGCGCCGTGCCGTAGACCGGATTGGCATCGGCCGGAGCGGCCTGGTTCCCGAACCAGAGCGGGATCCACGATCCGTCGGGTTCCTGCGACCGCTCCAGGAATCGGACGGCGCGGGCGGTGGCGCGCTCGGTTCGAACCCGTAGCGCGCCGGGCAGCACCGGCCGCCACGCCGTCCAGGCCCGCAGCGTGTGGGCGGTCAGGTCGGGGCTGCTGCGGTCGAACGGGAGCGCTCCCCAGCCCCTGCAGAAGGTGGGAATCCCACCATCCGCGTTCTGCAGGTCGAGGAGCCAGCCGATGCCGGCGCAAGCCGCCTCCCGGTGCTCCGGGGTATCGGCGCGGAGGGCATGGAGTGCAAGCAGTGCTCCGGGCGTGTCGTCGGCGTCGGGAACGCCACCCGGCAGGTCGGTCCAGGCCCACCCGCCCGGATCGGCGTCCGTGTAGACGTGCCGTTCGCGGTACTGCTGATCGAGAAGCCAGCGGCTCAGCGCCGAACGCTCTGCAGGGCCGAGCCGATCGCACCAGTCGGGCCGGCGGGCCAGCGCGTTGATGCTGAGCGTGGTCACCCACGTGGCCAGGTTGGTGTCGATGGGCCAACTCCCGTCGGCGCGCACCGAGCGTTCCAGAAACGCCACGCCGCGCTCCACCACGGGGTGCGTCGATTCGCCGGCCGCGACCAGGCTCATGACGACGAAGCTCGTCAGAGGCGTCGCTTCGAGGAAGCCGCCGCCGCGCGGCTGGATCGCCTCCAGACGGCGCAGGGTGTGCTTGCGGGCCGCCAGGCGCACGAGGCGCGTCAGGGGATTGCGCGTGGGCCGCTGCCGGTGGCGGGCCTGCCCGATGGCGATCAGGGCCGGCAGGGCGTAGCTGACCACCGGAAGCCTCAGCCAGCGGTACCAGGCCGGCGGCACAGCCGCCAGCTCGAACGGGAGCTGCGGGACATGCTGCCAGCCGCTGCCGACAACACCGCTCTCGCCGCTGCCCTGCGAACGATGGTCAATGCCGTCGCGGGTGCGATCGTTGCGGTCGTCGCCGCGTTGTTCGTTGCCGCTGCCATCGGTGTTGGGTTCGTCCGCGCTCAGGAGCCCTGCCAGAGCGAGCACGGTCAGGATGGGTACCGAGAACGTACGGTCCTTGCCGTACCGCCGGCTGATTGTGTCGGCAAGCGGTCGCGGCCCCAGGCTGCCGGCGGCGCGGCGCATCCAGTCGCGCACTCGCTCGAGCGCCGCGACACACCCAGAGTCGTCGGTTCCGGCAATGGTGAGAGCCGCCCAGCAGAGAGCCGTAGTGCTGACATTGCTGGGGCTGTCAGTGGTGTCGCCCCAGCCGCCGTCCGTGTTCTGGGCGCGGATCAACCATGCGATGCCGCCACGGGCATGCGCGCGGAGAGCGGTTTGCGGCCGATGGCGGTCGACCAATGTCAGCGCGATGACCGCGACGGCGGTCGAGAGCGCGGACGACGACAGCTCACCGGTCCAGTGGCCGTCCGAAGTGCGCGCGGCGAGCAGGCTGTGGGTCAGTCGGTCGAGCGTTTCGCGGCACTCCGGGCGGCTTTGCGGCGGTGCGGTGCGGATAGACGGCGCCGGTCGGCTCGGCGTCATGGCGCCGGTCCCCGCGGCCTGCGTCGGCGGTCTCCTGAAAGCCCACGAAGAAACCCCGCGTGGCGCCGGCAGTGGGCAGCCGCCCGCATTGCGAGGCCCGCCGAGGGATATCCGCTCACAGGCTCAGGTGCCCCAGGGCGAGCAGGGCGTAGAAGGTGTACTCGCAGTCCTGCACGTCGTCGCCCCAGCTTCCGTAGAAGCCGCCGGAGTTGCTCCAGAGGCTGTCGACGAAGTCGAGGCACGGCTCCTTGATCGATTCGAGCGGCACGTGCGCGCCGGCCAGCGCGTGCAGGGCGGTGGCGGTGGAGAGCAGATCGGGCACCGGCGTCGAGGGCGACGCGCAGAATCCGCCCCCCGGCAGGTGACGCGCCCGAAGCCACTCGGAGGCCGCGCGGTCCGCCGGCCGGGAGAGGCGTCGCTGGATCGTCACCGCGGCGGCGGTCGGCGGCGTCAGTCCCACCGGCACGCCCGGCTGGTTGCCGTATCCGCCGTCGGCGGCGCGCAACCCGGCCAGGCACTCCACGAACCGGACCGAGTCGTCCACCACGGCGCCGAGGTCCTCGTACGCGCCCAGGGCCAGGAAGCAGCCGTACGCGGTACCGTGCTCGGCCGCGCCGGTCGGGCTGTAGCCGCCGTCCGGCGTGCGGTAGGTCTCCAGACGTTCGACTAGTGCCTCGGTCGGCGCCTCGGCTGCGGCGCCGATGTCGGCCCAGCAGCGCGCGAGGCAGGCGGTATGCACGAAGTCCAACGAGGCCGGGTCGTGCCGCTCCAGGAACGGCCGGACCTCGCCGGCCGGCAGGTCGCGCCGGAGTGCGATCAGAGACTCGAGTCCGAAGACGGTGTAGTAGAGGTCGCTCGCGCCGTCGCGATCCTGGAAGCCGCCGTCGGGATTCAGCCTGGACGAGAGAAAGTGCGCCGTCAGGTCCGCCGCGTCACCGAGCAGCGTCGGCGACAGCCTGGCCACCTGCAGCATTTCGAGCCTCGAACTCACTGCACCAGCCTTGAATCTCGACGCTGAAGATTGACCCGGCGCAGCAACCCCTTGAGGCTCGGGTTGGTCAGACCGGGCAGGCAGCGAATGGCCTCTTCCTTGTAGCCCTCCATCAGGCGGTGGCTGCGGTCGGCGGCGTCGAAGCGGGTCAGCACTTCGCGCACTTCGTTGGAGCGGCCGTCGGCGGCCTGCTCGCGGCGCCACGCCGCCTCGAGGGTGGACCGCGCCTCCGGTTCCGACTTGGCCTGCTCATAGCCGACCGCGAGCGGCAGCGACGGGCGGAGCGCCGTCACGTCGTCCGGCGCGTCCGCGGACGGCTCGAAGTCGTCGAGGTCGTCGCGGATCTGGTACGCGATGCCGAGCGCGTCGCTGTACGCCCGCAGCTTGTCCGCAGCTTGTCGAAGACCTCGGGCTCGGCGCGGGCGCAGGCCGCCCCGAGCTCGAGCGCCACGCCGAACGCGGGCGCGGTCTTCTGCCGGAAGATCTGCAGCACCTGCTGCGAGCTGAGCGGCCGCGGGTTGCGCGCCCAGGCCAGCTCCTCGCCCTGGCCGAGACAGAGCGTCCGGTGGCCGCGCGCCGCGATGGCCGTCATCTCGGCGCGGATCTCGGGTGCGAACTCGCTCTCGGCGAGCAGCCGGTAGCCCTCGCCGATCAGGTAGTCGCCGGCGTTCAGGGCCGCCGGAATCCCGTGCGAGGCGTGCAGCGTCGGCTCGCCGTAGCGGCGCGCGTCGCCGTCCTCGATGTCCCTTGTGGAAGCACTCCACCGCCACCGCCACCTTGCGGAGCGCGTCCGGCGGCGCCGCGTGCGGGTCGTCCTGCAGCGCCTGGTAGACGCAGACGCTGAGGAAGGGCCGCCAGCGCTTGCCGGCGCGGGTCAGCTCGGCGCGCGCGAGCGTCTCGGTCTCGCCGGCCGGCGGGCCGCCGAACACCGCGTCGAGGGCGTCGGGCGCGAACCAGCTCTCCACGTCCCGGCGTAGCGCGTCGAGGTCGAGCCGGCGCGTCCGGTCGTCGCTGGTCGCGTGGATGAAGTCCCAGACCCACTCGACGTCGACCCCCGTGTCCTTGCAGTCGTCCTGCAGCAGCGGGATCGCCACGCCGGGAATCGCCGCCGCCTCCATGTAGGGGAACGCCCGTTCCAGCACGGAGAGGCAGCTCACGCCTACGATCGCCTCGATCTTGCCGGTCTGGATCAGCGCCATGACGAGGGCCGAGCCCTCGGCGACGAGCACCGCGTAGCCGATGCAGGTCCTGAATCGTGCACAGGCCGCATTGCTTGCACAGCAGGCCGAACTCGTCGAACGGTGCGGGGCAGCGATCCTCGACCCGCAGGCACTTCGGCAGCAGCAGCAGGCGCTTGTCGTAGGGGACGGCGGCCAGGTGCTCGCGCCACACCTCGTTGCCGAGGATCACGCCCACGTAGTCGCGGTACCTGGCGTCGATGCCGTGCGCGCGCAGGAGCTCGTCGGACCGCGCCTGCAACTCGCCCATGACCAGCGGCGGCGTGATCTCGCTGCGGCGCGCCGCGACGTAGTCCTGGACCTGCCGCAGCATCACCTCGCGCTCCGAACGGGTCTGCGGAATGTTCTCCTGCGGCGGTCTCATGACCGTCGGCGGCACCGCGCGCGGGAGCGAACGGGAATCTCTTCCGTCGATGTTCAGCGTTCTCGCTGGTTGTTTCCTTCGGCCGCGGGAGCCTGTCGGCCGCGCCGCCCAACCGGGCCTGACCAGAAGTCTACGCCGTTCCTGCGGTGCAGGCTCCTAGCTGTACGCCCCGAACCCGAAGAACCAGTGCTTCTTCGCGAAGGCGTAGGCCCAGTGCTCCTCCGGGATCTCGTTCCCGGGGTTGTGCTGGCTGCTGCGGCCGGTCAGTTGCGCCAGCTCCGCGGACGCCGTCTGCCGCTGCGTCGTGTCCCGGGCGCCGTGGCGCTCCACCAACTCGCGTACCAGGTCGGGCCGTTCCAGTACGATGCAGCCGCGCGTGGTCCGCGCCGCGGTCTCGCGGAAGTCCTTGAGGAACGGCGAGCTGGTCATGGTCTCGTAGACGCTCGGCCGATCATAGACCGTTTCGGTTGCGAACTGGATGATCGGGCACGGCTCGATGTCCCCGTACGGGCTGATGTGGTGGCTCACCCCGGTGGCCATCGGGCAGAGCGCCTGGCCCTCGTCGTCCCAGTAGGCGTCGACGATGGCGATCGGCAGCTTCGCCCGCATCCGGACGATGAACCGGCGCACCCGGAGCACCTCCTCCGGGGTCAGGGCGATCTCCTCCGTCGGATTCGGCCCGATGACGCGGTAGGTGTGGAACCAGGCATAGTGCACGCCCATCCCGATGAGCCGCCGCAGCCACGATTCCTGCACCAGGTCGTCGATGTTGGTCTTGCAGACGCTGGTGGCCACGCCGGTGACGAGGCGGTTGCGGGTGCAGGCTTCGAGTCCGGCCAGCGACTTGTCGAGGACGTCGCTCCGGCCGCGGCGCTCGTCGCTCACTACCGAGGTGCCCTCGATGCTGACCAGAGGCGTCACGTTGCCGAGCCGGCGCAGCTCCGCCGCCCGCGCGTCGTCGATCAGGTGTCCGTTGGTGAAGAGCTGGAAGTAGCAGTCCTGGTGCGCGGCGAACAGGTCGA
>JAGWAH010000011.1:30964-37319 GCA_021296515.1 Acidobacteriota bacterium
GCCTCGACGTCCACCCAGCACCCCTGGCAGCGCAACTGGCAGCCGGAGATCACCGAGATGAAGAGGAACGGCGGGAAGTGCTCGCCGCGCTTCAGGCGCTGCTTGTAGAGCTGGACCGAGCGGACGCCCTTGACGCCCATGTTCCAGACCAGCTTGCGCAAGGCGCGCGGATCCGGCTCGGTGAGCATCCGTCTGGCCAATCCCATCACCACGTCGTCAGCCCTCCTGCCGCGCCGCGGCGGCGTCGATGGCGGTCTGCGCCCGGGCCTTGGCGGTCTGGGCCTTGGCCTGGATCTCGTCCAGGGTCGGCAGGCTCGCCAGCACCTCGGCCGGAATGTCGAGATTCTGCTGCAGCTTGACCAGGCACTTCTGGCGCTCCTTCAGCGCCCGCTCCTCGTCCCGCTCCTTCGAGAAGCGCGACTTCGCCTTCGCGCTCCGGTCGCGCAGCGCAGCATAGATGTCGCCGCCGAGCAGGGCCGAGATGTCGACCTTCATCGCCTCGCGGCGCACGTCGGCGGCCTGGATCTCGCCGCCGTGGATCGGCCCGTGCCGGTACTTGGGGAACAGGATGGCGACCTCGGGGCAGACCCGCGAGCACGCGGGGCAGTCGGTCTTGCAGTTGTCGTGGTTCTGGACCTGGAGCCGTAGACGTCGAAGAGGCAGAAGCTCAGGCACTGCATGCAGTTGGTGCAGCGGTCGAAGTCGATGACCGGGAACCACGGTTTCCACTTGCCCGGCTCGTGGACGTCGCAATCGGCCCGGATGGCCTCGACCAGGGCCGCCACCCCATCGGGCGTCTCGTCGCCGATGTCGCGGAACCAGACCCGGCCTCCGGATTCGGCACCGACCGCCTCGGCCGGCTGGCGCTCGGTGAAGCGGCCGAGTACCGCCAGCGCGTTGCCGTCGTCGGCGCGGGCCGCGGCCGCGGTGCCCGACCCGACGCGCGTCACCCGGTAGCCTTTGTCGAGCAGCGTCTGCATGAGGGCGAAGCGGTGTGCGCCGTCCAGCGGCTCGGCGCCGCGGCCCTCGTACAGCGCCACCCGCAGCACGGGAAGTGACAGGGTGCTCGTGCGGCTCATCGCTCACCTCCGCCGCCCGCGCCGGAGCGGCCCTTCGCGGACGGGCCGGCATCGCCCGGGGGATTCGTGTCCGGATCGTCGGCTGCTGCTCCGGCGCGGTCTTCGTCGGGCGCCAGCATCGAAGCAGCCACCGTTTCGGATGTTTCTTCGCGCATGTTGAGTATCGTGACCCGTTCCTTGTCCAGCGGCGATCCGGCCGACGAGAACAGCCACCGCACGGCCCGCGGATAGCAGGCGGCGATGGTCACCGCCTCGCCCCCGGCGATCTCCGCCAGCCGCGGGTCCCTGCGCGCCGACATCTCGCACAGGTCGGGCACGGCGTCGAAGTCGACGCCGGAGGCCGACAGCGCCTCGAGGACGCCGTCCTTTACCTGCCGCGGCACCACCCGTGCGTAGGTGCAGCGGCAATAGACCAGGTTCGGGGCCGCCGCCGATGCCTCGTTTTCGCTCATCATGCCGTCGCCAGTCGATAGGTCGGAGTCGGCTTGGCCGGCCGGAAATGCTCGATGTGCTCGATGGCGGCCCGGCGGCCGGCGCCGCCCGTCTCCCAGGCCGCAAGGGCCGCAAGGGCCGCGTCGTGCAGGCGCTGCGGGTCTTCCTCGGCCCGCAGGTTGACGATCAGCTCGCCCGCGTCGACCGGGGCCTTCAGCGTGTGGGCCAGCTCGGCGCCCCGATCGCCGGCGACCAGGTTCAGCACCGCGATGTCCGAGGGCAGCTCCTCCGCCGTCAGCGTCATCTTCAGGTGTGCGATCTCCGCCGCGCCGATGGCGTCCGCCATGTGTCCGGCGAGGTCGCGCAACAGCGCATTGCCGTCGAACGGGGCGCCGGAGGAGACGCGCACCGTCGCGTTCAGCCAGCCGAGCAGCGCTTCGCCTTCGGCGTACACCGCGTAGTCGACGTCCGGCGACGCCCCGAGACCCATCGCGCCGCGCGTCACCCGCTCGAACCAGGACGCCGCCCCGTTTCCCTCGCGGGCCGACATGGCGAGCACGTCCGCCTGCGGATAGCGGGTCGCCAGGGCCTCCCGCAGCCCGTCCAGGCGCGTCCCGTCGAGCAGGTCGACCTTGTTCACCACGATGACGTCCGCCTCGGCGAGCTGCCGGTCATAGACGTACAGCACCTTCTTCGAGAACGACCGGCCCGTTTCCAGACCGAGCACCCGCAACGCCCGAATCGGATCGACGAGCACGCTCAGCGGCGCGATCTCGAAAGCGTCCCCGTACATCCGCCGCAACGGGTAGCTGACCGCGGCCCGCAGGTCGGTGCAACTGCCGACCGGTTCGGCAATGAAGACGTCGGGCCGCGCCTCGGCGTTCAGCCGGTCCGCCGCGTCCATCAAGGTGTTGAACCGGCAGCAGAAGCAGCCGCCGGTGATCTCCTCCACCGGGAATCCCTGCGCGCGGGCGAGGGTCGTGTCGACGAGGCCGACGCTCTGATCGTTGGTGATCAACCCGACGCGCCGGCCCCGATCGGTCAGGAAACGCGCAAGCCGGATGATGGCCGTCGTCTTGCCGGCCCCGAGGAAGCCGCCGACCATGACGTAGCGGGCACGCGCGTCCGACCGGTTCGGTTCCGTTTCGAGGTCAGGCATCCTTGTCACCCTCGCGGCGGCTCGCCAGCATGCGGTCGACCGTCGCGTCGAGCACGTGCACGTACTCGCCGACGTCGAGGTTCTCCGGATCCGCGGTCCCGTCTACGACGTAGAGCCATCCGTCGCCGTACGGCGCCGATTCGACCAGCGTGATGTCTGCGTCCAGGGCTTCGTTGGCGCCCACGAAGCGGCCCGCCGCCACGGCGTAGATGTCGGAGATCGCCTTGAATCCCTCGATCGAGCCGATCTGCTGGCCGATCTCGACCGGCTCGCCCGGCTCCACCGCAAACGTACATTCTACTAGGTCGCCCAGCATGCGGGTGGCGAAGGTCGTCAATCCGATCCGCCAGCACCCGGCGTCCCGGTCCAGCCAGTAGTGCGACCGCGTGTAGCGGTGGTCGACCGGGAGCCGCGTGGCGAAGCGGGAGCGCTTGTAGCGGATGAAGCGGCTCGCGGGCGGCGTCGTCATGATGACCGCGGTGCCCCGGATGCGGAGCCGGCGAGCAGCGCGCCGGTCATTGCCTCGAGGTCAGGCGCCTCGGACAGATGGCACCAGGAGATCCGTACTGCGCCGGCCTCGTCCTGCGCGGACAGACCCATCGCGGCCAGGACGTGGCTGCAGGTGTAGGACTGCGAGGTGCAGGCGGCGCCGTCCGAGATGGCGGCCAGATCGGCCCAGGCCTCGATGAGCGTCTCCTTGTCCCAGCCGGGGATCGAGAGGTTGAGGATGTACGGCAGACGGCGGGCGGGGTCTCCGTGCACCCGGGGCGCGAGCGGCGCCAGCCCTTCGAGGAGCCGCTGCCCGAAACGCTCCGCGGCCTCGCGCCTGGCGGCGTGCTCGTCCAGGGCGAGCTCCGCCGCCTTGCCGAACGCCGCGATCAGTGCCACCGGCAGCGTGCCGGGCCGCAGCCCCAACTCCTGCCCGCCGCCGTAGAGCAGCGGGGTCAGCGGGGGGCGCCGTCCGTCACGTTGCCGCGCGATCAGGGCGCCCGTCCCCTTGGGACCGCAGAGCTTGTGGCCGCTGGCGCTGACGAGATCGACCCGGCGATGGCGTAGCGCGTCGAGCGCCTTGCCGAATCCCTGGGCCGCGTCGACGTGCAGGAAGGCTCGCGACCCGGAGAGTCGGTCCGCGATCCCGGTGATCGGCTGCTGGACGCCGGTCTCGTTGTTGACCTGCATCACCGAGACCAGCAGCGTGTCGGGGCGTACCGCGGCGGCCACGCGGCCGGCGTCGACCCAGCCGCCGGGCTCCGGGTCCACCAGCGTCAGATCGAAGCCGCGCCCGGCGAGCACGCGCAACGGCTCCAGCACCGCATGGTGCTCTATCGTGGTGCTGACGAGATGGGTGCGCTTCTCGGTGCGGCCGAAGGGCTCCAGGCCGAGGATTGCGAGGTTGTTCGACTCGGTGGCGCCGCTCGTGAAGATCACCTCGTTGCGGCGCACGCCCGCCACCCGCGCCACGTGCGCCCGCGCGCGCTCCACCGCCTGCCGCGCGACCTGACCCGGAACGTGCGTGCGGCTCCCCGCGTTGCCGAAGTCCACCTCGCTGAAGCGGCGCAGCTCGGCCTGCACGCGCGGGTCGATGGGGCAAGTGGCCGCGCAGTCCAGATACACTGGCCCGAAGCGTTCAGGTGCTGGCACGGTCTGTCCGGATTGTACCTGGAACGCCGGCGCACGCTGCCGCGGCTCCGGCCGCCGAGGCCCGCCCGTATCGGTGATGCGACCGCGTGCGAACGTCCGGGCGCCATCGCGAGAGCCGCGCAATTCCATGCACCTCGAAGATCACGGCTCGCTGCCGCCCGGGCGCGGGCTCGCGCTCGAATGCGGGGCCCTGCGCCGGCTGGAATGCACTTTGATGCAACGTACTGCGCTGCGTGCGGAATTGCCCGGTCGGACGTCGGCGCCGCGGGACGGCACGGCCGCCCCGCCGGATGCGGGCGATTCAACCGCCCCGGCGGACGACGGCGAGCGGCTGATCATCTGGGAGTCCGAGCGTGCTGCCGTGATACTGCCTCGGCACGGCGACCCCGAGGCGTGGGCGCACCTGCCGGTCTGTGCTGCCCGAAGAATCCCGTTGCTGCGCCGGGAGTCGGGCGGCGGCGCGGTTGTTGTCGGTCCCGGATGCCTGAACGTCGCCCTGGTCCTGTCGCTTGGCGCCCGTCCCTGGTTGGCCGACGTAGAGCGCAGCTACGCTTGGGTGCTCGGCAGGCTGGCCGGCGTCCTGGCCATCGACGGCGTCGCGACCCGGTCGACCGACCTCGCCGTTCGCGAGCGGAAGTTCGCCGGGCACGCCCAGCGGCGGGTGCGCGGCGCCCTCCTCCACCACGGGGTGCTGCTCTACGAGGCGCTGCTGCCGGAGCCGCCGCGCCGCCCGGCTTGGCGCGGGCGGCGGACCCACCGCGAGTTTCTGACCAACGCGCCGCTGCCGCGCGCCGAAATCGTGCGCCGTCTCGGGCGGCTCCCCGCGCCGAGCGCGCGGTGTACGTTCGGCTGATTCCGTCGCGGTCGTTCGTGAAGATGAACGTCCCGTCCGCGCTCACCGACGCCCGAATCCAGTGGCCCTCGCCCTCGGTGTCCATACGCGTGGCGTCAAGGAAGGGGGGACGAGGAAAGTCGTCGTGGGTTGGGTGATCCGCCTCTAGCTTTAGCGTGTGCGCCCTGGCTTCTGTTCGTTCAGTGGCCACGGGTGGCCGAAGTCGCGGCGCTTGATCTTCGCCCGCCGCCCGTCGGGGTGGTGCCACACGATTCCCTCGTGCGGGTAGTCGCGCAGGTACGTCGCGAGGATGTGGAACGCGCTCTCGGCCGTGTTCCCGGCGATCCGCGGCGGCTCCTCGATGTGCAGCCGGCTGGTCGCCGTCGTTCCAGAAAGAGAGTCCGCGTTCGCGGAACGCCCGTTGCGGGGACTCGTCCCCGCGGCCCGATGGACTCTCGGGGAACGGCGGAAGTCTCGCTGCCGTTGGCGGGGCACACGGGTGCATGAACTCACATGCATCCGGTTTGCAACGGTACTGAGTCCTTGTCGTAGTCGAGCTCGTCGATCGCGAGCCGGGCGGCCTTGAGCTGGTCGGCGGTGTCGTAGATGACGAAGGTGGGAGGGATCCCGACGTGCGTGCCGTCGGCGCGCAGGATCCGGGCGCAGAAGGCGTGGTAGGTGGACAGTAGGGGGCCGGAGCCGCGGTTCCCGATCAGCCGGGCGAGCCGCGCCCGCATCTCGTTCGCGGCCATGCAATCCCCAACGCCCCGGACGTACCAGTACTGCGCGAGGCGCTCCGCCGATCAGACGCTGTTCACGACCTTCATGTGCTACAGCGAAGGGTCGTGAGGATCCAGTGAACGCTTGCTGTCTTCATCGGGTAGCCCTCCATGGGTCTCGTCGTCGTATCCAGCAGGAGTGTAGGGGGGTCCGCTTGTTTCTGGTTGCAGTTGGTAGGCCGTTGTGGTTGGAAAGGGCTACACGATATTGCGCCCGTCGTGTACGGAGGGCTTGGTTCCAGCTCGAGTCGGATCTGGAAGCGCCGCCAGGTGGCGCGGTCAAGCATCTCCAGGTGGTGGTAGTGTCTCAGTTTGATTCTCGAGGGCCGGTGCTACCGGCCGGGCAGCGGCGCATCGGCCAGTCCGCCGATGCTGCCGCCGACGAGGAAGCCGCGGCCGTAGGGCGAGTGGCTGTAGCTGCCGAACCACGTCA
>JAGWAH010000105.1:0-17332 GCA_021296515.1 Acidobacteriota bacterium
GGTAGGAGCCGTATGCGTTAGCGCGCACGTACGGATCTGAGCGGGGGGACCGGGGCAACCCGGTTCCCTACCGCAACCATCGACAAGGTCGGTGACGCTGTGGCCATCGAACTGACGAAGGGCAGAACCCCGCGCGAAGTAACTGCCCAGACGCTCGACTACGCATCGTGGGTCAAGGACCTATCGCCCGACGAGCTTGCGAAGATCGCGGAAGACTACTTGAACTCGCGGTCTCTTGGTTCACTGGAGGAAGCCTTTCAGGGCAGGTTTCATCGCGAACTGCCGGAAACGCTCAACACGAACCATCGCTCGATCATCGTGGCAGAAGCGCTCGATGCGAGCACGAAGAGAATCATCGACTACCTTGCGGGTCTGCGTGTTCCCTTGAACCTGCTCACCGTCCAGCATTTCCAGGCTGACGATGGCAGGCGCATGCTCGCTCGGGTATACCTGGTCGATCCTGAAGTGGCGGCCGCAAGATCGCGCTCGCACTCCAGACCGAAGTCCTACAAGACCGTAAGCGAGCTCCAAGTCATGGCGGACGAGAGCGGGATAGGCGATCTGTACCGCCAAGTGAGGAACGGGGTTCGCGGTATCCTGTCTGCTCAACCGTATGCCACGGTTGTGGGCTACTGCGCCAAACGACCGCCCGAAGATGGCGGGGGCGTCAGGTCAGTGATGTTCGTTGACGCAAAACGTGAAAAGGGCGGACTCTTCTTTCTTCTGCATGCCACCAGGTTCAAGGCCATCTTGGGCATAGAACTGGATGCGCTCAAGGAATGTTTGCCAAGAGACGCTCGGGGAACTGAAAGAGGCGATCCGGGCACCCTCGACGTGTCGACTTGGGTGGGCTCCTCGGAGGATGAGAAACAGCACGCACGTGGTCTGATTGGCTGGTTCCGATCGTCCGAAGAAGTGGCGAGGTTCATCAACCTGCTCAGGAACCGCGCTCAGTCGGAGGCGCAAGAAGAATAGACTGCCAACGTGTGCGACAGGCGTGCGGGCCGCTCAGTCAGGCTTGCCTGTCTGCTGCGCGACCTCGTTGGCAAATGTTCCGGCGGACGCCAACCAGGCGCGCAGCTCGTCGACGGTGGGGTTGAGTTCGTACGGGTGGTGATGGCAGGCCCGGCTCAAAGCCGACCAGGTCGCCGAAGTTTGTCGTGCCAGCTCGCGGTCTCGGAAGTAGACAGCCAGGCAGAGCAGTTGCGAATGAGTGCTGCAACGTTCCAGCCCCGGTTCACGCAGGCGCCAGTACTGACGCAGCGCGCCCTCGATGGCCTGGCGTCCGAGTGCTGCGGCGGTTCTCGGCCAAAGTCCCGCGCCGCTGGCGGCCGAGCTCTTGATCAGTGCTTCTGCCGCCGAGAGGATCCGAAGCGGAGACATCGTGCCGGGCGTCATTTCGACCTCGCCAGCGAGAGGATCGATCGGGTGACGCGATCGGTCCGGGAGACGAGCTCCTTCAGTTGCGCCGGCGGAATGGGGTCATGCGAGCCGCGGTTGGACCAGGCGACGGCGGCGCCGGCCTCCCGGCCCCATTTCGCATTGATGTGCGGGAGAACGTCGCCGGCCCGCTCGACGTCGTCGAGGAGCGCCAGTGCCAGCTTTTGGAGCAACGCCCGGGCACGGGTCAGGGTCTCTTCGACAGCGGCGTGTGCGTCGCCGCGTCCGATGCGGCGCCGTCGGACGACCTCGGTGGACGCGGCTTCCAGCGAGAGACGGCAGTAGAGCGGCACGGCCCGCGCCGCCGCGGCGGGCGGCAGGTCAGTCGTCAGCGTCAGCGACCGGGCGTCGTCCAGATACTGCCCTGCCGGGTGGCGCGTTTCCCGGCATTCGACGACCGATTGGGCGCGTCGCGCCACTTCGATCACACGGGCGGGAATCTGCAGCCGCCGGATCGATTCCGGCAGACGTTCGTCGTGTGTGAAGACGATGACCTGCCTGGTTCGTGCCGCCATGTGGAGCACGCGGGCCAAGCCGTCCACCTTGCCAGGGTCCATCGCCTGGACCGGATCGTCGATGACGACAAAGCCGAAGGGTGATTCGGGCAGCAGCACGCGCGGCAGGAACAGACTGAGCGCCAGGGCGTGGATTTCGCCCTGGCTCATTACGCCGAGGGCCTGGCCGGCAACGCCGTCGACGCTGACGCCGAGAGCGAGTCGGCGTTGCGTGGAGCCGCCGGCAAGCTCGAGATCGTCCAGGGCGACCGCGCTGTTCTGCCGCAGTAGTACCCAGACGTCCCGCGCCCGGTCGGCAATCGGCTTGAAGCGTTCGGCGCGGATCGCGCCGGTTTCGTCGAGGAGCCATTTCTCGGCCTTCCGGAGGTTGGGAGCGGCACGGCGGGCGAGTGCGGCCTGCTTCGCGTCGGGCAGCCACTCGCGGAGCGAGCGCGCGATCGGGCGCCAGGCATCTTCCCTTCGCCTGAGTTCGGCGGCAGCTTGTTCGTGCAAGGTTGCCGCAGCGTCCTTCAGGCTGGCGTGGGAATGGCGCAAGTGCTCGACGAGAGCCTCGTCCGGGACATTGGCTGGAAGGCTCGTCCAGTGTGACCAGACCGTCGTCAGATCGGCCGCATCGACACCGACCTCTTCTGCGCGCCGCAACTCCGGGGGTGGCTCGGTGAGCAAGGCCCGGGCCTTGTGCCGCGCTTCGTGCAGGACTTGCTGTGCCTGCATCGCGGCACGGGCCTCTTGACGCAGGCGCTTGATCTCTCCTTCCGTTCGCTCGCGCCAGACGCCGTCGAGCGCACCGTCGCCGCAGACCGGACAGGGCTGATCGCCATGCGCTGCATGCAGGTCGAGTGATTGTTGGAGCAGGTCGGCGATCTGTCCGGCGCGGCCGGCGTCGGTCGCAGCCATGTCCCGCGTCGTTTTGACCGCTGCCTGCAAGCGCCCGGCGGTCGCCAGCACGTCTTCAGCGCTCGGAATCGGCAGGATCGCCAGCTTACCCAACAACGGAAGCCCGCCGTCGCCCTCGGGATCGATCGCTCCCTCGACAACCAGTTCCAGGGCGTCGAGATCCCATGCATCAGCCTCGGACGCCTCGATTGCCCGTGCACACGTCCGCGCCCGCTCGTCGTCGATTTCATCCAGCCCCGTTCGGTGCCGGCTGCAGTCCGACTCAACCGCCTTGAACCGCTTTTCCCGAGCGAGTCTCTGCTCGCGCAACCGTTTGTGCGCGTCGACCAGCGACTCGATGCCGAGCGCCGCCGACATCACGTCGAAAAGCGCGGACGGCGGACTGTCAGCGATCGATCCCAGCTCGTTGTAGGGGAGGAATGGACGGTATGTCGACAGTGCGGCGTCCCAACCGATCGCGGCGCGTCCGTCGCCGCGGCGGACGCCGCGCACGGCCGTCGATGCCGCGTCCAGCTCGGTTTCTCCCGCCGGCCATGTGCAACGGGCGACCAACGGCTGGCGTTCGCCCTCGATGGCAAACGTCGCCTCGATCTCCACGGGTTCCGCCAAGTGAAGATTGCGCCAGCCCTGCTTCCACACCGCCGACCGCTCCGCCCAGCGGCGGTTCTCACCTGTCAGCAGAAACTCCAGCGCTTCGGCGAAGCTGGACTTGCCGCTTCCGTTGCGCCCTACGACCAGCGTCAGTCCCGGCCCAGGCGCCAGATCGAGCGTGCTGCGGGAACCGATGCCGCGGAATCCCTGCACCGCGATCCTGTTCACGAAGACGCCGGTCGCCGGCCGGTCTGCCGACTCGGTGACTTCGTCGACCGCGGTCGAGACCGATGCTGCGTGGCTTCTGTCTCCGGCCAGCGCCTGCATCAACGTCGCGTCTCCCTCGAGCGCCGCGATCACGAGCAGTCCGACGTCGACGGCGAGAGCCGTGTCGGCATCGATTCGTGCCCGCACCTGGTCGGTCAACGCAGTGCCGTAGTGTCATACGCCCTCCGCGTGAGTGCCTCGCGACCGGGTGTCACCTGGCTTGGTGCTCACCGTCCGTCCGGCGACAACAGCTCCGTCCCCAGCGTCCTGCCCTTGTCCACGGCCGGGACCCCCTCCGCCATCCACACCGGGACAGGCGCGTCCTGCAGGTAGTGGTCGAAGAACTGCTGCATGCGGACCGCCCAGTCCTTGCGGTTCGCGTCGCGGCGCAGGCCGTGGCCCTCGCCGTTGTAGTTGAGCAGCCACGCCGGCTTCTGCAGGCGGCGCAAGGCGACGAACAGCTCGATGCCCTGGTACCACGGCACCGCCCCGTCGTCGTCGTTGTGCATCCTGAGCACCGGTGTGCGGATCTTGTCGGCGTAGAACAGCGGCGAGTTGTGCAGGTATTCACTCGTGGCCTCCCAGAGCGACCCACCGATGCGGCTCTGCGTCCGCTCGTACTGGAACATCCGGCTCATGCCGGTCTGCCAGCGGATGCCGCCGTAGGCGCTGGTCATGTTGCTGACCGGCGCGCCGGCCTCGGCCGCCGCGAACAGATCGGTCTTCGTGATCATGTAGGCGACCTGGTAGCCGCCCCAGGAATGGCCCTCGCCGTTCTTCGACAGCGGGAGTTGCTCGTAGCGCCCTTCGCCCTCGAGAAGCGCGCGCCTGGCCACGTCGTCCAGCGGAACGACATAGGCGCCGTCCCCCGAGCCGTCCTTCGTGGACGTCGTGAAGGCGAGAACGGCGGCTTCCTCGGCGAACTCGTAGTCGGCGACCAGGTCGTAGCGCGTCTCGTCGCCGGTAGCCAAGTTCAAGTCCCGGCAAGCCGCGTCTCTCCGTCAGCGAACACCGCGGCGATGTCCGCCACCGCGAGAGTGTCCTTCGGGAGGTCCTCGTCTTGCTTCCCCTCGCGCTTGAGGGCGTCGAACTCGGACTCCGGCGCTGGAACCGCGTAGACGAGACGGCGGGAGTCCGACGTGAACGTCGGGCCGGTTCCCGCGGACTGTCAGCGCGGGACCTTCTCCCGCGGCCGCCTTCAGCGCAAGCGCCGGGTCGCCCTCCATGGGCGTGAGGACGAAGGCCAGCCAATCGCCGTCCGGCGACAGCGACGGGTCATCGATCGTGTTCCAGTGCGGCACGTCGTCGTGGTCGAGGGCCCGCTGCTGGGCGAGGGTGGGCAGAACCGCCGCAAGAAACAGGGCGCCGGTGGCCAGGGCGACGACCGAGGTGCGAGCGTGCCGGGGTCTCATCTCTCCATCTCCATGTTGCGCCCCGCTGCGAGGGGATGCCTCCAGCTTCGATGCCCCTGCAGGTGTCCCGGTGATGGTAACGGGTCCGGGGCCGAGCCGTGCGAGCCGCTATGATCTGCCGATTGATGCGCATCTCACCGCAATCGCCACGCTCGTCGCGGTCGTCGGGCGCGTATCCGCGGATGCCGACCACGAGACCCTGGCGGCGTCGCTCGCCGCGATCGCGGAGAGCCGGTGGCTCTACGGTCTGGGCGGCGCCGGGCGGTTCCTGTCGGGAGTCGCGCTGATCGCCGCCGCGTGGTGCCTGTTCTCCATCCCGGGTGCCGGCGGGCGACGAGGTTGGCCGGTCGTCCCGCTCCTGTTCGCGGCGTCGGGGGCGCTCACGGCGTGTTCGGGGCTGATCGCGGTCGTCCTGGCCGGGATGCCGCCGGAGTGGATGGACGTCGCCCGCATCGAGGGGGTTGTGCTCAGTCATCAGGAAGCGACGGCCTGGCTGCGCAAGTTCACCGGCGCGGCCGGCTTTGCGCTGGCCGGCCTCGCGCTGATCGTCACTGCCTGGCGCCAGCGGAGCGCCGGGGCCGAGCTCAGGCGGATCGCGCCTGTGTCGGCACTGCTCGGCCTGGCGATCCAGTTCGTCTGGCTCGATGCCGCGACGGTCGTGCACATGATCACCGGCACCGTGTTCGTCGTCTGGCTCGGAGCCGGCGGCGCCATGCTGCTGAAGGGCCGGGCCTGGATTCCGGGCTGACGACGCGCTTCGCGAATCCCTGTAGAATCAACCGGATCGGGTGATGACAGAGACGGGCGGCTGGCCGCCTCCGTCGAGTCGGTGTTCATGGAAGCGACCCGATTCTTGGCCGCTGCAGCAGCGACGACGCGACACAAGGAGACCGTGTGATGAGTGAGCGAGCGCCGCAGGACACCCCTGCGGGCCACTGGATTTCGTACCGCCCGGAGATCAAGGTGATGGATTGCACCATCCGGGACGGCGGCCTGATGAACGACCACCAGTTCCCGGACGAGACGGTCAAGGCGGTCTACGAGGCCTGCGTCGAGAGTGGCATCGACTACATGGAGATCGGCTACATCAACTCGCGCAAGCAGTTTCCGCCCGGGCAGTTCGGGCCGTGGAAGCACTGCGTGGAGAGCGACGTCCGGCGCATCGTCGGCGACAACGACACGCCGCTGAAGCTGTCGGCGATGGCCGACGCCGACAAGAGCGACTACGCCGAGGACATCCTGCCGAAGTCGGAGAGCGTGCTCGACATGATCCGGGTGGCCACCTACATCCACCAGATCCCGCTGGCCCTGGACATGATCAAGAACGCCAACGACAAGGGCTACGAGACCAGCCTCAACCTGATGGCGCTCTCCACGGTCCCCGAGCGGGAGCTGAACGAGGCGCTGGCCCTGGTGGCCCAGTCCGAGGCGGACGTCATCTGCATCGTCGACAGCTTCGGGGCGCTCTACTGCGAGCAGATCGACGACTACATGACGACCTTCCAGGGCCATGCCGCGCCGGCGGGCAAGGAAGTGGGCATGCACGCCCACAACAACCGGCAGCTCGCGTTCGCCAACACCGTGCAGGCGACCATCAAGGGCGCCAACCGGCTGGACGCCAGCATGGCGGGTCTCGGGCGCGGGGCGGGCAACTGCGCGATGGAACTGCTGCTCAGCTTCCTGCACAACCCGAAGTTCCGGCTGCGGCCGGTGCTGCACTGCATCCAGCACCACATCGAGCCGATGCGCGCCGCCCTGAAGTGGGGCTTCGACTACCCCTACATGATGACCGGGGTGCTCAACCAGCATCCGCGCGCCGGCATGGCTTTCAACGAGTCCGACGACCGCGGCGACATCATCAAGTTCTACGACTCGCTGGAAGACCCGGACTGACCGGCCGGAACGGGGCTGCCGAAGACCATGAGAAGAGCAGTACTGGCAGCGGCGACGTTCGTCGTGGCGTGCGTCCTGGCGCTGGGTGCGGCGCAGCCGCGGGAGACCGTGACGGTCTCGCCAGCGTTCGGAATCGCGGGGAACTACGGTACGTGGACGGTCGCGTATACCGTGGGGCCCGGCGGCATCGCGCCGGGCGGCGCGCTGCGCGTGCAGTTGCCCGACACCTGGCACGCGGGGGAGCTCAACTCCGCGAACCGGCTGCAGGCCTCCGATCCCACCGACGATCACTACATCGCGGCGTACGGCTCGGGGACCGACGTCCGGGTGGAGGCGGAAGTGGAGTCGGAGACGTCCGACTTCCTGGTGAAGCGGCCCCGGCCGGGGCTGGACACGCGCTCGGAGCGCTACGTCTTCGTCGTGCGGGCGAACGTCGTCTCGGGAACGCTGCGCGAGGGTGAGACGGTCAGCGTCGTCTACGGCGACACCTCGCTGGGCAGCCGCGGGATGCGCGCGGCGATCGTCGCCACGGAGCCGGAGCCGATTCTGGTAGGCGTCGACCGCGACGGCACGGGTACGTTCGAGCCGGTGGAGCACGACGCGACGCTCACCTCGCGCAGCGGGATCGCGGCCGAGCTGCTGCTCACCGGCCCCTCCGCGCTGGTGGCGGGCGAGCCGGCCGAGCTGCATCTGTCCGCCGTCGACATCCACTCGAACCCGGCCGTGCCGTTCCACGAGACGGTGACGCTGCGCGTGCTGCAAGGCGACGTCGATCTGCCGGGAACGGTGGAGTTTTCGCCGGGGCAGGGCTGGACCACCGTGCCGTTCACGCCGCGGAGCGAGGGCATCGTGCGCCTGGAGGCGGTTGCCCGCGCATGGAGGTGTTCGCCGAGCGGCCGGCGGAGCAGGTCTGGTGGGGCGATCTCCACTCGCACACCGAACACAGCTTCGACGGCGTGGGGAGCGGCGTCTTCGACTACGCCCGATGGGTCTCGGGGCTCGACTTCCACGCGATGACGGATCACAGCAACGGCCCGGCGCGCGAGGGCTTCACACGCGGCCTGGGCCCCCACGTGTGGGAGGAGTACACGGCGGCCACCGACGCGCACCATGCGCCCGGCGAGTTCGTCACGCTGCATGCCTACGAGGCGTCGTTTCCCGCGCCGTGGGGTCACCACAACGTCTACTTCCGCGGTGCACCGGGACCGCTGCTCTCGCCCAGCGAGGTGACGCTGCCGGAGCTGTGGGCGGCGCTGACCGCGGGCGAGGCGCTGACGATCCCGCACCATACGAACAAGTTTCCCCAGCCGTTGGACTGGGAGGCGGATGAGCCGGCGCTGCGGCGCAACTTCGAGATCTACTCGGCGCACGGCCTGAGCGAGGCGTACGACCCGAGCCATCCCCTCGCCTTCGAGCAGAGCGGGTTCACCAACCGGTCGACTTCGGCGCGGACCGGTGTCTCGGCCCAGGACGCGTGGATGCAGGGATTGCGCCTGAGCACGATCGCGGCGTCGGACGACCACCGTTCGCAGCCCGGGAAGCCGCACTGGGGACTGGCCGCGGTGCGGGCGCCGGAGCTGACGCGCGAGGCCATCTTCGACGGGCTGCACGCGCGGCGCACCTACGGGACGACCGGGCAGCGCATCCTGCTGGACTTCCGGGTGAACGATGCGCCGATGGGCAGCGAAATCGCGCTGGAGGCGCCGCTGCCGGAGCCCTGCGCCGGCACGTCGCCCGAGTGCGGCGAGCGCGCCGCGGCCACTGCCGCGCTGGCGCCCCGGTTCGACGTCACCGTGCACGGGACGGACGTCATCGAGGCGGTGGAGATCCTGCGCTACTCGGAGCCGGACGGCGGCTTCCGCGTGATTCACGACCTGCGGCCGAACGCGCTCGACTTCACCTGGTCCGGCCGCGACGGAGGCTTTCGCGACGACGCGATCTACTACCTCCGCCTCCGCCAGCGAAGCGCGGTCCGCGGGCGGGTCGTCATGGCGTGGTCCAGCCCCGTCTGGGTGAACGCCGGGAGGTGACATCCTTGGCGGAGGACAGGCGCGCGAGTGCTCGGAACAGGGCGTTTCTTCGGGGTATGATGGAGCGGTGCTCACGGCGGCGGCGGCAGTTGTTGCGGCAATCACGGGGCTTTGGAACACCGTTCAGATCGGCCGGCTCTCCGGGCGGCTCGATACTCTCACGGCACAGGTCAACGCGCACGTGAACGCGCCTGGGCTGCACACGCACTAGTCGAAGTGGCGTCGGCAGCCGCGAAACGGCCTGCCGGGCCCGGGCTCGTGTCTCGCACTCAGCGCTCCCCGGCGGAGCCGGAGATTCACTGCACGCTCGGTTCGACGCGTACTTTCGATGCCGGCTGACAGCCCACGATGACCTTCCAGGAGCTCATCCTCACGCTGTCCCGTTTCTGGTCGGAGCGGGGCTGTCTGCTGCAGCAACCGCTCGACGTCGAGGTGGGCGCCGGGACGATGCACCCGGAGACGTTCCTCCGCGTAATCGGTCCCCGCCACTGGAACGTCGCCTACGTGCAGCCGTCGCGCCGGCCCGCCGACGGTCGCTTCGGGGAGAACCCCAACCGGCTGTTCAAGCACCACCAGTTCCAGGTGATCCTGAAGCCGTCGCCGGACGCTGCGCAACGGCTCTACCTGGACAGCCTGGAGGCGTGCGGCATCGATCCGACGCGCCACGACGTCCGCTTCGAGGAGGACAACTGGGAGTCGCCCACGCTGGGGGCGTGGGGCATCGGCTGGCAGGTGCTGCTCGACGGGCTGGAGATCACGCAGTTCACCTACTTCCAGCAGGCCGGCGGCATGGACCTGGCCCCGATCTCGGTGGAGCTGACCTATGGGCTCGAGCGCATCGCGATGCACCTGCAGGGGGTGGACGACGTCTACGACCTCGCCTGGGCTCCCGGCGTCTCCTACCGCAAGGTGCGGCATCGCGAGGAAGTGGAGCAGTCGAAGTACGCCTTCGGGAAGGTCGATGATTTTCCGGCCGCCGAGTTCGGGGGGACGCATCGCGACCTGTTCGACCGCTACTACGCGCTGGGGGAGCGCCTGCTGGCGTCCGGATTGGTGCTGCCGGCGCTGGACCACTGCCTGAAGTGCTCGCACACCTTCAACCTGCTCGACGCGAGCGGCAGCATCGGCGTGACCGAGCGTGCGGCCTACATCCTGCGCGTGCGGAAGCTGGCCGTCGCCATCGCCGAGGCGCACGCGGCGTGGGAGCGGAGCCAACTGTCCGACGGCGGCACTGGGGTCGAGGTTGCTGGCGGCGACAACGCGGACGATGACGCGGCGGCGGGCCATCCGCCGGTCGAGCAGGTCGGGGAAGCGTAGGCATGGAGCACCGGGAGCTGCTGCTGGAGATCGGTTGCGAGGAGATGCCCGCGAGCTGGATTCCGGGCATCGAGGCGCAGCTCGCCGAGCGGCTGGCCGCGCGCCTGGACGAGGTGCGCATCGAGCGCCGCACACCGGTGCGGACGTTCGCGGCTCCCCGGCGGCTGGTGGCCACGGTTGCAGAGCTCGCCGATCGGCAGTCCGATCTGGAAGAGACGGTGACCGGGCCGCCCGTCCGGGCCGCGTTCGATGCGAACGGCGAGCCGACGCGGGCCGCCCTTGGCTTTGCCCGCAAGCAGGCGGTGGACGTCGCCGAACTGGCGCGCGTGCAGACCCCGAAAGGGGAGTATCTCGCCTGTCATCGCCGTCAGGCCGGGGATGACACGCGGTCTGTGCTGGGCGGCCTCCTCGCCGCCACGCTGCGCGACCTGGCGTTTCCGAAGGCGATGCGCTGGGACGCCACCCTGGACGACGGGCGCGGCGAGTTCCTCTTCGGCCGCCCCGTCCGCTGGCTCGTCTTTCTGTACGCCTCTCGGGTGGTTCCGTTCGAGATCGGCCGGACCCCGGGCGCGGAGTCGGGCGGCGTGGCGCCGGTCAGGGCCGGCAGCGTCACCTACGGGCACCGGTTCTTCGGCAACGGCGGCACGCCGGGAGCGCCGATCGAGGTGACGTCATTCGCCGACTACCGCGACCGTTTGGCGGATGCTTGCGTGCTGATCGACCGCGAGGATCGAAGAGAACGGGTCACCCGTGAGCTGGAGGCCGGCGCCGCCGCGGTCGGCGGCCGGCTGGCGACGCTCGACCAGCAGTCGGCGCTCCACGCCGAGGTACCGGATCTGGTCGAGCATCCCGCGGTGGTGAGGGGGACCTTCCCGAGCGAGTTCCTCGCGTTGCCCGACGAGGTGCTTTCGACCACCATGGTGCACCACCAGCACTACTTCCCAGTCGTCGACGAGCAGGGCCGCCTCTCGGCGCACTTTCTCGCGGTGACCAACACGCCGGGCGACGATTCGGCCCGCAACGAGCGCATCGCCCGCAACTCGGAGCGCGTACTGGTGGCCCGGCTGCGCGACGCCCGCTTCTTCTGGGACGCCGACCGGACGCAGCGCCTCGATGACCGGCTCGACCGGCTCGACACACTCCTGTTCCACAAGCGGCTTGGCAGCTACCGCGACAAGTCGAAGCGGGTGGAGGAGCTTGCGAAAGGGATCGCCGACGGCGTGCTCGGCCAATCCGTCGAAGTCGCCCGTGCGGCGCGGCGGGCGGCCGAGCTCTCGAAGGCCGACCTGGCCACCGACATGGTGGGCGAGTTCCCGGAGCTGCAGGGCGCCATGGGCGGTGTCTACGCACGCGAGCAGGACGAGCCGGAGGCGGTCTGGAAGGCCATCTACCACCATTACCTGCCGATTGGCGTCGGCGCCGACGATCCGCCGTCGCACGATGCGCTCGGCGCGGCCGCGGTGACTTGGGCGGCCGTGGCGCTCGCCGACAAGGTGGATACCGTCGTGGGTCTGTTCGGCGCCGGGGAGAGACCTACCGGTTCGCGCGATCCGCTCGGTATCCGCCGTCAGGCGCAGGGGATGCTGCGGATCCTCGTCGACCTTCCCGAGCTGACCGGGCTGGATGCCCGGGTGTCGGTCGGGGAGATTCTCGGGCCCGCCCGAGAAAGGCATACGAACGATGACTGGTCGAAGGTGTATTGGGCTCTGGACCAGGATTCGGAACGAAGGGATTTCAGGTCGATCGGGGGCATCAGCGAGGAAACCGGGCTCGATCGGGGGCGCGTGGAGCGCCTGGTCGAGGAGCATTCATCCGAATTACGTAAGGCCGCGGCGACCGAACGGCGGCTGTACACACTGCGACTCAAGCCGGTGAGCTTCCTTCGCGAGCGGCTCCGCTACCTCCTCGAGGAGCGCGGGTTCGACCGTCGCAACGTCCGTGCGGTGACACATCAACCCCTCGAAGACATCCGGCCCCTGGACGCCCGCCGGAAGCTGGAGGTGCTCCCGGAGTTCACCGAGACCTCCGACTTCCAGACCCTCGCGACACTGTTCAAGCGCGTCAAGAACATTGCGCGCGAGCTCGGGGACGGCAGCTCGTCGGAGGATCCGTTCAGACCGCTCACCGAGCCGGCCGAGCGGGCGCTGCTCGACGAGCTGCAGGCGCGCCGGGCGGTCATCGACGCTGCCGTCGACACGGGCGCCGGGTTCCGCGAGGCGTTCGCCGAGGCCGCAAGGATTGGCCCGGCCGTCGACCGCTTCTTCAACGAAGTGTTCGTGATGGCCGAGGACCCCACGCTGCGAGAGGCTCGCCTCCGCCTCATGCAGCGGGTCGAGCAGGTCATCCTGCAGCTCGCGGACGTGTCGGAGATCGTTCCGGAGATGTGATCTCAACCCGCGTGTGGCGCGCGAATGCAGGGGGGCTGGCATCAGCACCCGTTGCTATCGCATCCCATGGCATCGGTTTTGCCAGTCTGCTCTCGGACTGGAACGCAACGTGATTGCACTCATCGACTACGATAATCTGGATGTCCAGCAACGCCGTCTCGGCGTGAGGTACGTCATGTCCCGCCTGCTCCAAGTGCTCGGTCGCCAGTGGTTGGCCGGCGAGCGCAACGTGGAGTGCCGATTGTACGGCGGCTGGTTCGACGAAGCGTCGCTGTCGCCTGCCGCACAGCAGCTTCTTCCTGAGGTGCAACGGGAGTTTCCGAGTTCGATGGCCGTTGCTGGTCGGGATGGCGCACACGTCCTGCTCGTTCGTGCGGAACTTGCCCGTGCACTGATCTGCGATCCTGGAGTCGAACTCACGCACACGTATCGCAGACGTTCGCTGCCACCACGCCTGCGGTGCATCTCGACGCCATTCCCGAATTGCGCAGAACCGTCGCGCTGTCCGGTCGCCGGCGTCGAGCCGTTCATTCGCGACGGCGCCTGTCCGGCTGACGGGTGCGTGGTGACGCCGGGTGCGGTGCTGGCACGCGCAGAGCAAAAACTGGTCGACTCCATGATCACCATCGATCTGGTTCATCTGGCGGAGGCGACGTCGGAGTCCCTGGTCGTGGTCTCCGCGGACGACGATCTGTGGCCGGGTATTCGTTTCGTACTCCTGCGCGGCTCGTCGCGGCGGGTCGGGGCCGGATCGGTATCGCCGTCTGAAGACCGCGAAGTACACGCAGGTTGCGATATAGGAGACGTGCATGCAGTTCGACGACTTCAGGCGGATCGTGACCTGCTTTACCGACCACGGAGATGACGTGGACACGAGCCGTGGTGAACTGCTGGTTCAGATTCGGGACGAGACGATTAGCGCAAGGTTGCATCAGCGTCCGGAAGGGCTGATCGTCGAAGAGGATGATCAGAGGCTGCGCGCCGAGTCGTGGATCGTGAATCGAGTTGCGCGCGTCCCGCTGTTGGCGGACCGCATCTGTTCGTACGTTTCGCCGCCGCCGCACTTCGTCAAGCCGTCCGGAAGTCTCCTCGACCAGCCGGATCGAGCGTCATCGGACGAGGATTCCGCAACGGAGGATGTCGTCGAGACACTGACCGAGATGCTCGATCGCCGAATGGGCGGTACGGCGTCGGTCGTCTACCTGACGTCGGATGCAGGCGAAGGCAAGACGTCGCTGATCGACTTTCTGGCCGTCGAGCAGGCGAAAGCATACAAGGCCAGGCGATCGGACTGGCTGCTCGTCCCGATTCCACTGGGCGGGCGGACGTTTCTCCGGTTCGATGACGTCGTCGTTTCGGCGCTCGTCAACCGGTTGCGCTTTCAGCTCCTCTACTACGAGGCGTTCATCGAGTTGGTGCGCCTCGGCGTGCTGGTGCCGGCGTTCGACGGTTTCGAAGAGATGATTGTGGAGGCGTCGTCCGGCGAGGCCGTTTCCGCCCTCGGCCATCTGGTCGCCGGTCTCCGATCCGCCGGTACGCTTCTCGTGGCGGCTCGCAAGGCGTACTTCGACTACCTGAGCTTCGGATCCCAGGGCCGGCTGTTCGACGGCATCGGCTCCCGGGAGAATGCCGCGTTCAGCCGCGTGTCGTTGAATCGCTGGAACCGCAATGCGTTCATGCAGTACGCACGCCGCAGAGACGTGGGTGCGCCGGAAGCGTTGTTCGATGCAGTTGCGGATCGGCTCGGCAGCGAGCATCCGGTGTTGACGCGTGCCGTACTGGCCACTCGACTGGTCGACGTCGCGGGAGACGACGACCTGCCGGGGTTGCTGAACCGGCTCGGATCGGATCCGCAGGACTATTTTCACGAGTTCGTCGGCGGCTTGGTCGAACGGGAGGCCAGGCTCAAGTGGCTGGACACCTCAGGAGACCCGCCGCGGGCGATATTGACGAACGACGAGCATCACGAGTTGCTGGCCATGCTGGCGCAGGAAATGTGGTTGAGCGCAACCGATGAGCTGAAGTCGGATGTGATCGGCATTCTCGTGGAGATGTTCGCGGACGCCAGGAGCAAGACCGCGGCCGTGAAACGGCAGGTCGGAGAGAGAATCAAGCAGCACGCGCTGCTGGTTGTCAGGACCAGCTTCGGCCGGACGGCGTTGGCGTTCGATCATGAGGACTTTCGGTTGTTCTACCTGGGACAGGCATTGGGCAGCATGCTGGTCGAGGGTGATCACGCGGCAGTGCGATCGGCCATCGAGAAGGGCGCGTTCCCGGCATCCGCGATAACCGAGGCCGTCAGTACCGTGCGGCGTCATGGCGCTGGCATTCGTGAACCGCTGGGGATGTTGCAGCGGCTGGCCGACGGCGAACTGTCGACGTCTTTCGTCATGGAGAACTGCGGCGCGCTGGCGACGGCCTTCCTGGATGGCGCTCCGGACGGGGAACGCGAGTTGCGGAACATGAGTTTTCCTACCGGCGCGTTGGAGCGGCGCCGTTTCAAGGGCCTCAAGGTGTCCGGATCGTACTTTCATGCCACCAACTTGGCGGAGGCGCATTTGCGCGACTGCGCGTTCCTGGACTGCGATTTCGAACGTATCGAGCTGGATGGTTCGCAAACGGTATCCGGGGTGTCGCTCGATGAGGAGTGCAACGTGGCCAGCGTTGTCCGGCTGGATGCCGGGGATCAGTTCGCTCTCTTCGATCCGGTTCAGATTCGACACGAACTGCGGCGGGCGGGATTCGAAATCGGAGGCAGCGAGGCTTCCGAAACGGAACCGCCAGTGCAGACTCCTGACGACGACCTCCGTCTCGTGCAGCGGTTCCTGCGGGGCTTTCTCCGCGCGACCGCCATGAACGAGGCGACGATACGCCAGCGGCTCGGCGTCAATGCGAGTCCTTTCTTCAAGTCGGTTTTGCCGCGGTTGATCCAGGCGGGTGTCGTGGAGAAGGTGCATTATCAGGGGCACGGCGATCAGAGACGGTTGCGACTGTCCGTACCGATGGCCAGCATAGAGCAGGCCATGAGCGGGGCCGGCGGGCGCCTCGACCGTTTCGTGGAGGCGTTCCGGGAGTAGGAATCGCCGGGAGCCCTGGGCCGCCGCCGGGCCCAGGGATCGAGCTGCAGGGGAACCACACCGGTCCGCCCGCCGTCCAAGCCGGTAGACGGAGGGCCGACGAATGGCAGAGCAGACCGGCTGGAAGAAGATACTCCTCGTAGTCGTGGGCGCCGCGGCCGTCCTGGTCTTCGCGCTCGTCGGGTTGACCGCGGTCGGCTTCGTCTGGGCGACGTCTACCGTCGAGCAGTTGGGCGAACCGGTACCCGAGCCGGTTGCCCGCACCGGCGCCGCGCAGACCGCGGGGACGGAGGCCGCGGCGTCCGGCGGCCTCGACCAGCCGCTGCGCGTGGACATCGACCTGGAAGAGGGTGTGTTCGAGGTCCGTCCCGGTCCGCCGGGCAGCGGGGTGCGGGTGGGCGGCACGTATGTGAAGGCGTACTACGAGCTCATCGAGGAGCACACGCCCGCCGGCGAGCGGGGAGGACCCGCCTCCCGGATTCGTCTGCGTCCTGCTCATCCCTGGTTCGTGCGGCTGATCGCCGGGGGATTCGGAAACCACCCGCACAACGCGCTCACGGTCACCATACCGCCGGAGGTTCCGATCGCATTGACCCTGAGGCTGCGCGCCGGAGAGTCACGAACCGATCTGGGCGGTCTGACCCTCACCGAGCTGGATGCCGAGCTCGTGATGGGGGAGCACCGGCTCGACTTCAGCGAACCGCTCGCAGGCAGTCCGAGCCGGGTGCGCGTGGAAGGCGGCATGGGCGAGATCCGGGTCGAACGTCTCGGCAACGCGAGAGCACGGGAGATCGAGATGTCGGGCCGGATGGGCAGCCTGATTGCCGATCTCGGCGGTGACTGGCCCCGTGGCCAGATCGCCGACCTGACGATCGAGAACACCATGGGCGAGTTCAGGCTGAATGTTCCGAGCACCGTTCGGATCGCGCCCGACTCGAACGCGGCCAACGTCCTCGGCGCGGTCAGCAGCCTCCCGACGGAGGCCGAAGCGAGCGGCGAGGCGCCGCTGCTCCGGTTGCACATGTCGAACTCGATGGGAGAAACGCGCGTCAGGCGCTACTGACCCGCCGGCAGCGGAGCCGGCCGTTCCTTCTCACAGGTAACCGAACAGCGGCGGAAAGGCGACGACGACGAAGGCGGCCCAGACCGCGTAGACCGGCAGGTAGTCGGTCTGCCAGCGCTCGCGCCCGCGCAGGAAGCGCGCGTACAGCCACGCCGACCACGCCAGGTTGACCAGCAGAACGAGGTTCTCGCCCAGTGCCGCCACCCGGTTCGGGCTGAAGCCGAACTCGGAGATGCGCCCGGCGATGGCGGCCAGCGCCACACCGTCGACGACGAGGGCGCTGACCACGAGCAGGAGCTGCAGCGCGTCGAAAGCGTCGGGCGGCGCGTGCGGGTCGCGCGCCGAGACGGCATACAACAGCAGTCCGAGGACGACGGCCAGAAGCAGATCGAAGCCGATCAGCACCTCCCGTTCCACGTTGATGCCGCTGCCGGTCCAGACCA
>JAGWAH010000105.1:17601-24362 GCA_021296515.1 Acidobacteriota bacterium
CGCCCGCCGCCGTCGCGCCAGCGTCCCCCGGCGTAGGCGACGCCCACCGCCAGCCACAGCGCGATCGGCAAGTGCAGCGCGGCGAGCACCGTCGTGTGGCCGTCGGGCGTGAACGGAAAGACGTTGATGACGAGGGCGGCGACCGAGAACGCCAGCGCCAGACGAAGGCACCCCACCCGGTCGAGCCGCCGCTTCCAGGCGAAGTACGCCGCGACGAACGGGAGCACGAAGAAGCTCATGTTGCGGAAGTAGAAGGGCAACAGCTCTTCATCGACGTTGACCAGCGGCGGGTAGCCGAACAGCTCGGGCAGCTTTATGGCCAGCGCCGCCGCCGCGGCGAGGCCGACGACCACCAGGGTCTCCGCTCGTGCGGCTCCGGTCGTCTCGTCCGCCGCGTCGGGGGCGACCACGAGCTGCTTCCACAGCCGATCGGAGTGCTCGCGTGCGAACTCGCGCGACACCGCGTCGAGGTTGCCCATGCGCTTGACGGCGACCAGGAACGCCTCCTCGGCGGCCAGACCGGACTCGATCAGCGCCGTCACCTGGTCGCGCAGATGGCCCTCGAGCTCCTCCACGTCCGATGTGCGGATCGCCGGCCGCCGGCGCAGATACGTTCTCCACTGGCTGATCTGTGCTTCCAGCGTCTCGTCGTGAAAGGCCATCGGTCGTTCCGTTCTCCTGGTCGTACGAGCTATCCGAGAGCCGGGAGCCTGGGCCGCAGCAGCTTCGCGCCCGCGGGACCGCAAGGTCGGGTGGCCCTCCGCCAGATTCCCCGCAGCGTCGAATCCACCATCTGCCATTGCTCTCGCTGCGTCGCCAGGTGTGCCCGTCCCGGCGCCGTGATGCGGTAGTAGCGGCGCCGCCGGCCGTTCTCTGCGGTGGTCCAGCGCGCCTCCACATGGCCGAGCCGCTCCAGGCGGTGCAGCACCGGGTAGAGCATGCCGTCGGTCCACCGCAGGCGGCCGTCCGACAGCTCGCCGACCCGCTTGATGATGGCGTAGCCGTAGCTGTCTCCCTCGGCCAGGATGGCGAGAACGAGCGGCGCGGCGGAGGCGGCGACCAGGTCCTTGCTGATGTCCATCGTGTCGGGCGCATCTAATACATAGCATAACAATGCATTGTTGTTCAAGGGGATGCCCGCGTCGCTCGACGAGGATGCCTGGACGCAGACCCGTCTCGGGGCTGGACAGCGTCGTTCGGTGATACCTGCGACCCTGGGGATCGAGTACGAGTGCTGGCTGCCGTAGTCTCGGGGCTGGACAGCGTCGTGCGGTGATACCTGCAGAGGGAACCTATAATGGATATCCATGCCTGCCATCTCACTGGCTCGCCGTGTCCGGCGAATGCGCAGCGGCCCTGCAACTGTCGCGCGCGGAGTACATCCGCCGGGCACTCGAGCGCATGAACCTCGACACTCGCGCCCGTCTGCGCGCCGAGCGGCTTCGGACCGCCTCCCGCCGCGTGCGACAGGACAGCATGCGCGTCAATGCCGAGTTCGACGCCGTCGAGCGGGACGTCGATGCCTGAGCGGGGCGAGATCTGGGTCGCGGATCTCAATTCGCGCCGGGGGACCGAGCCGGGGAAGACCCGGCCCGTTCTGATCGTGCAGGCGCAGGCGCTGCTCGACGCCGGGCATCCGTCGACGCTCGTGGCGCCGCTCACGACACGCCTGGTGGACGACGTCGAGCCGCTCCGGATCAGGGTCGCGGCAGCGGAGAATCTGCAACGGGACTCGGATGCCCTGATCGACCAGCTCCGGGCAATCGACAACCGCCGCCTGGTCCGGGGCCCGCTCGCCCGACTCGGGCCGCGCGAGATGGCGCAGGTGGGGCAGGCGTTGCTGGAGGTCCTCGACCTGGCGTGACCCTGCGGTCGCGTTGGGAGTTTCGCTGGCGCGCAACTCCTGCGGCAGCAGCGCCCGGCCGGGACCCGACTCCGGCGCGCAGGTCTCCTACGCGGCCCGGATCCAGCGGATCAAGGTGCGGAAGTCGGGCGGCTTGCCGTACATCAGCAGGCCGATCCGGAACACCTTCGCGGCGACCCATACTGCGGCGACGACCGAGAGGAGGCCGGTCCCTATCGACAGCCACACCTCCCACCACGGCGGCGGCTGGCTCGACGCCATTCGCAGAATCATCCCGAACGTGTTGACGGGCGGCAGGTGGCTCACGGTGACGGCGAGCGCCGAGTCGGGATTGCGGGACACCGCCGGCCAGATGAACCAGGGAAGCATGACGACCAGCATCAGCGGCATCTGGAGCGACTGCGCCTCGGTCATGTCGTTGACGGCGGCGCCCACCGCCAGCATCAGCGAGCCGATCACGAAGAAGCCGATCAGGAAGAAGATCAGCAGGTAGAGAATCAGCCAGGGATCGAGCAGGCCGAACATCGAGAAGGACGAGAGCGCCACGAGGCCGATCCCGAGGTATAGGCCGATCATCAGCAGGCTGATGGCGACCGCGCCCAGCAGCTTGCCGGCCATCAGCTCCATCGGCGACACCGCCGACAGGAGCACCTCGACCACGCGAGTCGATTTCTCCTCGATGGTCGACGTCAGCATGGTCTGGCCGCCGGCCATGATGCCCATGATCAGCAGGCCCATGAACGCTACCGGCAGGATGAAGTTGAACCCGCGAACCGTTTCGCGCTCGCCGTCGGGGCTGACGGTGGTCGACGCCTGGCGCGGCACCCGGAGCAGAGCGTCGATCGCGGCCCGGTCGAGGGAGCGGGCCGCGATGCGCGCATCGACGATCGCATCCCGGACGTTGCGGTGGATGAACGAGAGGTCCCGATCGTCGAGACCGGGCGGCACGTAGAGGTCATAGGCGCCGAGTTCCCCGCCGGGGTCCGCGGCCTGCACCGCGTGCCCGTGAATGACGATCAGCGCCGTGTGGCGCGGCCCTTCCGTTTCCTCGTTGAGCCAGCTCTTCGCGGCCTCGACATCCGCATCGGCGGGCAGCGCAACCAGACGGACGCCGGGAGCCGGTCCGAGGGCCTCGTCGATCGACTCTGCGCTCGCGGCCTCGGCCATGCTGCGCACCATCTCGGGGGCTTCGCCAAGGCTCCGGCGGAATTCCGCCAGCCGCCGGCGGGCGACAGCCTCCGGGTCGAGCGCGGCGCGCAGCTCCGGGAGCACGATGCTGGTCGGGTCGATGACGGCGTAGTCGCCCTCGATCCGGTAGGCGTCGTCGTCGAAGATCCGCGGCCCGACGATCACGAACGCGCCGAGGATGGTCGGCATGACGAGCAGGCCGAAGATGAAGCCCTTGGTGGCTACGGTCGCGACGAAGTCGCGAAGGGCGACGTGAAGGATGCGGGTCATGCGGGCTGTTCCTCCGCCGTTTCACGGAGCGAGGCGCGCAACCGGTCCGCCTCGGTCGCGGCGGCGCCGCCGGCGACCAGCTCGACGAACACGTCTTCGAGTCGTGGGCGCGAGAGCTCGATGCGGGCAGCCGGCGCCGCGTGGCCGGGTCCGTCCCCGCCAGCAGCAGGATCTCCAGTCCCCGGTCATCCGTTCGCACGCGTTCGACGCCCGGGATCGAGGCCAGCCCCCTCGTATCGGCTCCGGGATCGAGCGGCTCGAACCGGATCGAGCGCGGATCGTATCGGCCCCGGATCGCCGCGAGATCGGCGTCCAGCACCTTGCGGCCCTCGTGCACCATGATGACGTGCTCACAGATTTCCTCGGCCTGCGGCATCACGTGCGTCGAGAAGAGAACGGTGGCGCCCCGGCGGTGTTCCGCGAGGATCAGGTCGCGCAGCATCCGCATGCTGACCGGGTCGAGTCCGCTGAACGGCTCGTCGAGGATCAGCAGGTCCGGGGCGTGGATCGTGGCCGCGACGAACTGCACCTTCTGCGACATGCCCTTCGACAGCTCGTCGCAGCGCTTCGACTCGACGCGAGCGCCGTGCCGATCCGCCGGTCGAGATCCGGGCCGTCGGCGCCCTTCAGGCGCGCCAGGTAGCGGAGGAACGGGCGGACCTTCATCCGCTTGTACAGGCCCCGCTCCTCCGGCAGGTAGCCGATGCGGTCCTTCGCCTCCAGCGCGGATGCGTGGCCCAGGACGGAGACGTCGCCGGCGTCCGGGAAGAGGATGGACATGATCATCCGGATCGCGGTCGTCTTCCCCGCGCCGTTGGGGCCGATGAAGCCGTAGAGACCGCCGCGCGGCACCTGCAGGTCGAGCTCGGCGACGGCGGTCATTCGCCCGAACGTCTTCGTGACACCGGTCATCCGGATGGCGGGGTCCATGCTCCTGCTGTTGGACGTCGGTCTGTCCCCCGCGGTTCCGGGTACCATCCACGGCCCCCGGCCCGGTCTCGGGGGCCGGCGCGTCTTCCGGGCGTTCACGCTAGAATACCCGCGCGGATCGCACCGTCCACCATCGGAGACGCTCCAACAGAAAGCCGGATCCAACCGCATGTCCAAGAAGCCGTCGGATAAGAAGAGCAAGCCCGCCAAGGTGACCAGGTCCACCGGCAAGTCGAGCGCGAAGCAGTCCGCGGACAAGGCGAAGTACGTCTATTTCTTCGGCGACGGCTCCGCCGAGGGCGACCGGACGATGCGCGATCTGCTGGGAGGCAAGGGCGCGAACCTGGCCGAGATGACCAACGCCGGGCTGCCGGTGCCGCCCGGATTCACCGTCTCGACCGAGGCTTGCACGGTCTACTACGAGCAGCGCCGGCGGGTGCCGGCGGCCATCGACAAGGAGATGGACAGCCATCTGGCGCGGCTCGAGAAGCTGAGCGGCGCGAAGCTCGGGTCGCCGAATCAACCGCTGCTCGTATCGGTCCGCTCGGGCGCCAAGTTCTCGATGCCCGGCATGATGGACACCATCCTCAACCTCGGTCTCAACGACCGCGCGGTCGAGGGGCTGAAGGCCCGCACCGCCAACGGCCGTTTCGCCTTCGACAGCTACCGCCGCTTCATCCAGATGTTCGGCAACGTCGTGCTGGAGATCCCCAAGGAGGCCTTCGAGGAGGAGTTCGACGGCGTCAAGGCGCACCGCGGCGTTGACCTCGACACCGAGCTCGACGAGATCGCCCTGCGCGAGGTGGTCGATCGCTTCAAGGCGGTGGTCATCCGCGAGAGCGGCGAGCCGTTCCCGCTCGATCCGCGGCGGCAGCTCCGGATGTCGCGCGACGCGGTGTTCCGCTCGTGGCAGAACCCGCGCGCGAAGGAGTACCGGCGGATCTACGACATCCCCGACGCCATCGGGACGGCCGTCAACGTGCAGGCGATGGTCTTCGGCAACACCGGCGATCGCTCCGGCACCGGCGTCGGCTTCACCCGCAATCCGGCGACGGGGGAGAACGAGTTCTACGGCGAGTTCCTCATCAACGCGCAGGGCGAGGACGTGGTGGCGGGCATCCGCACGCCGCAGCCGATCCGCGAGCTCGAGCAGGTGATGCCGCGCGCCTACGAAGAGCTTCGTACCATCACGAAGCGCCTGGAGCAGAACTACAAGGACGTGCAGGACTTCGAGTTCACCATCGAGGACGAGACAACGGGAAGCGCACCGGCTATGCCGCGGTGGTCATCGCCACCGATCTGGTGGCCGAGAAGGTGATCGGGCCGGAGGACGCCGTGCGCATGGTCGATCCGGACGCGCTGTCGCAGTTGCTGGCGCCGGTCTTCGACCCGGACGCCTGGGCCGCGCTGCCGGCGGTTACCCGCGGGCTGCCGGCGTCGCCGGGGGCGGCCTGCGGCGAGGTGGTCTTCACCGCGGACGAGGCGGTGCGCTGGGCCGGGCAGGGTCGCGACGTGCTGCTGGTGCGCAAGGAGACGGTGCCGGACGACATTCACGGCATGCACGTCGCGCAGGGTGTCCTGACCGCGACCGGCGGCATGACCTCGCACGCGGCGGTGGTCGGCCGCCAGATGGGCAAGCCGTCGGTGGTCGGGGCGGGCGAGCTGCAGGTCTCGGAATCCCAGCGCGTGGTGACCGTCAACGGGCAGCGTTTCGAGCAGGGCGACTACGTGTCGTTCGACGGGCTGTCCGGCGAGGTGAAGATCGGCCGCGTCCCGACACGGCCGAGCGAGATCCTGCAGGTGCTGGCCGGCGAGCTGAACCAGCGCAAGTCGGACATCTACGGCCGCTTCTCGAAGCTGCTGAAGTGGGCCGACAAGATCCGCCGGCTGGGCATCCGCGCCAACGCCGACCAGCCGGACCAGGCCGCCACCGCCTACGCCTTCGGCGCGCGCGGCATCGGCCTCTGCCGCACCGAGCACATGTTCTTCGGCGAGGAGCGCATCCCTATCGTGCAGCGGATGATCCTGGCCGAGACCGAGGCCGAGCGGCGGGCGGCGCTCGACAAGTTGCTGCCCCTGCAGTGCGAGGACTTCTACGGCGTCTTCAGGGCGATGAAGGGGCAACCGGTCACCATCCGCCTCATCGACCCGCCGCTGCACGAGTTCCTCCCGAAGCGCGAGGAGCTGATGGTCGAGATAGCCCGCGCCGAGGTGCAGGGCGGCGGCGGGAAGGAGCTCGATGAGCGGCGGGCGCTGCTGCGCCGCGTCGAGCAGCTCCACGAGTTCAACCCGATGATGGGGCACCGCGGCGTGCGGCTCGCCATCAGCTATCCGGAGATCGCCGAGATGCAGGCGCGCGCCATCATGGAAGCGGCCTGCCGGCTGGCGAAGGAAGGGGCGAAGGTCGTCCCGGAGATCATGATTCCGCTCGTCGGCCACGTCGGCGAGTTCCGCGACCAGAAGGCGATCATCGACCGGGTGGCGGCCGAGACGATGACCACCGCCGGGG
>JAGWAH010000106.1 GCA_021296515.1 Acidobacteriota bacterium
CAACCACTACGGCTGGAAGAACGGCGTCCGCATCGGCCCCGCCGGTGAGGACCGGGTGACCGCCTTCATTCCGCCGCATGTTCCCGAGGAGGGCCGCACGCTGCAAGGCCTCGCCGGCGAGGGCGTCGCCGTGGACGAGGACGGCACGGTGTTCGTGGCCGAGGGTCCGGCGTCGCGCCCGTTCGCGGGCGGCGGGCTCACCAGGTACCGGAAGGGCTCGAACTAGCGCGACCCTCTTCCGGCCGCGGCGCGACTTTCGGTCGCGGCGCGACTTTCGGTCGCGTTGGGAGTTTCACTGGAGCGAGACTCCGTCGGTTCAGGTCGATGAAGCCCCGCGCCGGTCGGCGCGGGGCTTCTCCTTTGTACGGCCGGTCTGGCGTCCTAGAACGTCACCAGGAAGGTCCCGTCCGGCTCGGCGACGATCGCGGGAAAGCTGCCGTCGGGAATCTCCGGCCCGGTCCCCGGGTCCCCCAGCGGCGCGCCGTCCGCGTCGAACCGTTGCCAGTGGAACGTGCCCCCCGACTGCCAGCCGAACCCGTCGCCCCAGCCGAGCAGCGTCTCGCCGCGGTAGTTGACGGCGACGGCCGGGTTCTTGCGGCGCGCCGCCGCCTCGCCTGCGGGTGACGCCGCCTGCTGCAGGGCTTCCACGGGGCTGACGTGCACCTGTCCCGCCGTCTCCCACGACACGGCCATGCCGTCCGGCCCGCGCGTGAGGCTGGTCGTGGAGATGGGGCAGGCGTTGATCCGCCACAGGTCGATCAGCTCGTCGGTGAAGGTCTCGCCGCGGTCGAGCGACGTCAACAGCCGCTGGCCCCGGCGGATGTTCTCCCCGGCGCCGCGGTAGGACACGTACACCGCGCCCTCCTCGTCCGTCATCGCGTGCAGTGCGCAACAATCGCAGGCGCCCTCGGTCTCCCCGCTCACGGGGCGCGCGGCCGAGAAGGTCTGTCCGTCGTCGCGCGAGACGGTCATGAAGACGGAGCGCTCGGCGTCGGGCGGCGCTCCGGTGTGCCAGAACACGTAGACGTTGCCGGCCCGGTCGGCGGCGATGGACGGTCCCGCCTCGACGCCCTCGCCGGCGGCGATGGCGAACTGCGGCTCGAACCCGGTCCCGGCCGTGTCGGTCCGCGTGTAGAGGAACTCGGTGCGCCCGAGCTTGAACCACGTCACGTGCAGGCGGTCGTCCTTTCCGAGCGCGATCTGTCCGCCGTCGATCGGGCCGATGCCGACGACGGTGCCCGGCTCGGAGTTGACGTGGCGCGGCTCGGACCAGCCGGCGGCTCCCGGCGCCCGGCTGACGTGCAGCAGGTCACCGGCGCGCGGCTCTCCCTGGAAGTAGACTACGTGCACCGTGCCCCCGCCGTCGACGACCGCCCGCGGCAGTCGGCCGCCCTCCGGGAGGCGCAGCAGGGACACGTCGGCGCTCAATTCGGCCGGCCCGCCGCACGAGAGCAGCGGCAGGAGGCTCACGCAGACGACGGCCAGGTTGCGCAGATTCATGAAGGCAAGAGTATCAGACGATAAATTCCCCAAGAAGCCGTATAATGCCCGGCATTTGTCCCTCGTAGCCTGTTTCGTGCACCGATGCGGATGGATCCTCAATCAACGGTAGGTGTCATGAGAGGCTTTGCCACGCTCGCCGGCCTCGTGCTGGCCGTCTCGACCTTCCAGACCGACTTCCCGGGCATTCGAGCGCAGGCGCCGCCGGCCAGGGCGATTGTCCCCGCGGATGCGGAGCCGGCCCCGTCCCAGGCGGCCGCGCCGGCGGCAGCCGAGCCGGGCGTGTCGGCCGCCGAGATCGCGCTGCGTTCGCGCGCGCGCGAACGCCTTGCCGCGGACGTCGACGCGCTGGCGACGTTCCGGCCGTCCTATCCCTTCTGGGAGCACATCTTCACGACGCCGGACGGCAACATCGCCTTCGGGAGCCGGACCGACGGCCGGCTGCTCGCCACCTTCCCGTCCCGTGGCGACTGGCGGCGCAACGGCGTCTGGGCGGAGCCGTCGCTGGCCGACACGCTGTCCGGCCGCCGTCTCCCGCGACGCCTGCGGGACCGGCGGCGGGCCGTCGAGGAGGCGCTCGAGCGGCAGGTGGGGCCGGTGCTGCACAACGCGACGCGGGGCACCTTCGTGGCGCCGCACGCCGCGCGCTACGGCAACTTCCTGAGCGAATGGGCAGCCATCTACGAGCGCTTCGCGGTGCCGGCGGAGATAGGCCTGGCGCAGGCGATGATCGAGTCCGGCTTCAACGGCCGCGCCCGCTCCTCCGCCCGCGCCCTCGGCTTGTGCCAGTGGCTGCCGCGCAACTGGGACTACCTGAAGCGGCGCTCCCCCCACGTGATCGAGGGCTACAACCAGACCACGCAGGTGCCGTACTGCGCCGCCTACCTGACGGTGCTGGCGACGCTGTACGACAGCTTCATTCCGGCGCTGTCCGAGCATCACGCGGGGGGTGTCAACGTCGGGCGGACGGTGATCAACGGAGAACGGCTCGGCGCGGCGGACACGCGCGAGCAGTACCTGCGGGGATCCGACTTCGCCCGCAAGCTGCGCGAGATCTCGATCCGCCGCTACCGGACGCTGTTCCGCACCTACGGTTTCCGCTCGGCGCTGTACGCCGAGATGATCTTCGGGAACACGGTGAACATCGAGCGGTTGATGGCCGACATGCCGCAGTCGAAGGTTTTCGCCATGCGCGTGCCGCGCCGCACGCCGATCGCGCGGGTGATGCAGCGCACGGGTCTCTCGCGCGACGAGGTGCGGCGCTACAACCCGGCCCTGGTGCGGCAGGTTCCGGCGCGGGCCAACCTGTATCTGCCCGAGTACATCGAGGACTTCGGACCGGACGTCTCGTTCTGGCATCGCCCCGCGAGTCCCGAATACGCCGCTCTCCTCGACGAGTTCATCCAGCTCGAGGGGAGCATCGAGGAATGGCACGGCAACGCGTTCCGGGCGACGCTGGAGGACTTCCGCCGCCGATTCTCGAACACCGGCACCGAGGAGGGAGCGGTGATGGCCACCGTGCTCGCCTTCGCGATTCAGGACCTGAACACCAGCCGGCGGGGGGCCATCCTGCGGGAGTTCCGGAACAGCGGCAGCGTCCGCCGGTTGTTCGATCGCGGCCGGCGCGAGCTGTCCGGCCAGGCTGCCCAGTAGGAGCTTGCGAGGGTTCGTCGAGGCCCCGGCTCGTGTCGTGCGGGAAGGGTGGGCGGACATCCGGATCCGCCCGCTGTCCGCTCACTGCCGGCCTTCCTGGCCCGCGTCGTCCATCCAACTCTCGCGCATCTGGTAGAACGTGAAGGACGCCGTCCACGCGATCAGCACCAGACCGGTCACCGCCTCGAGCACGACGAGGAACCGGCCGCTGCTCATCGGGACGATGTCGCCGAAGCCGAGCGACGTGTAGACCGAGCCCGAGAAGTAGATGGCCTCGGCCAGCGTCGGTGAGGGTATCGAGAGTTCGACGACGCCGGCGCGAGTCAGCACCAGCCACCCGATTCCGAACGCGACCACTTCGATGACGTGCGCCACGAGGGCCAGCACGACCGCCAGCACCACGTCGGCCCGTCCCGCTCCGGGCAGCGCGCGAACCGCGGCCGAGGCCAGCACCAGAAACTCGTAGTGCAGCCCGACCGAAAGCAGCGGCAGGAAGATGGTGGCGATGACGAGCATGTCGAGTACGGTCGGATTCCCGTCGGCGCTTCGCCGAGAACACAGCCCCGCAATCGTCGCCGAACGCGACCACAGGGTCGCGCTGTGGCCTCCGATTGCCGCCCAACCGGCCTGACCGGAAGTCTACGCCGTTCTGCGGCCCGGACTTCACATGGCATTCTTCACGCGGGCGCGCTCTCCGCGGCGGTATGATGACGGTGCCATGCGCCTGACTACCCTTGTCGTCATTCTCTGCGGTCTCTGGCTCACCGTCTGCGCCGCCCGCACCCAGCCCGACCCGGCGGTGATGGCCGCGATCGAAGCGGAGCGGGAGCCGCTCATCGACACCATGCGCGAGCTCGTGGGCATCGAGTCCGGCAGCCGCGATCCGGAAGGGCTGCGGGAGATCGCGGCCGTCATCGCCGACCGTCTGCGGGCCCTCGGCGGCGACGTCGAGCTCGTCTCGCACGACGATCCCTACGTGATGGTCGACACCCCGGACGAGATCGGCCAGAGCGTGGTGGGTCGCTTCCGCGGGCACGGCCGGGGCCGCATCCTGCTGCTGGCTCACATGGACACGGTCTACCTGCGGGGCCAGCTCGCCGAACAGCCGTTCCGGATCACGGACGGGCGCGCGTACGGGCTGGGGATCGCCGACGACAAGCACGGCATCGCTCTCATCCTGCACACGTTGGCCGCGCTGCGCGCCCTGGAATTCGACGACTACGAACTGATCACCGTGCTGATCAATGCCGACGAAGAAGTGAGCTCCGCCGGGTCGCGCGAGTTGATTACCCGGCTCGGCGCGGAGCACGACGCGGTCTTCTCCTGCGAGGGAGGCGGGGCGAGCGACCGGCTGGCCCTGACCACGGCCGGGATCGGCGCGGTGCTGCTGGAGGTGACGGGACGCGCGTCGCACGCCGGGAGCGCTCCGGAACAGGGTCGCAACGCGCTGTACGAATTGGCCCACCAGGTGCTGCAGATGCGCGACCTCAGCGACGAGGCGGCCGGCATCAAGCTCAACTGGACCATCGCGAGCGCGGGGGCCACCCGCAACGTCATTCCGGCCGAGGCGCGCGCCACGGCCGACTTCCGGGTGCTGCGGGTGGCCGCCTACGACGAGGTGGAGCGGCAGGTCCGGGAACGGATCCGCAACCGGCTCATCCCCGGCACGACCGTTTCGGTGTCGTTCGAGCGCCGCCGTCCGCCCCTGGAGGTGACCCCGGCGTCACGCGCCCTCGCTGCGCATGCGCAGCGGGTGTACCGGGAGATCGGCCGTCCGCTCGGCGTCGCCGCCCAGGCGGCCGGCGGCGGCACCGACGCCGCGTTCGCGGCGCTGGAGACCGACGCCCCGGTCATCGAAGGCTTCGGCCTGATCGGCTTCGGCGCGCACTCGGACGCCCGGGAGTACGTCGAGTTGGAATCGATCGTGCCGCGGCTCTACCTGCTGGCGCGGCTGATCATGGACGTGGCGCTGGAGCGGGCGCCTCTCTGAACGGCTCCGCTGTCACGTGGCTTGGTTTCTGGAAAACAGGAATTGGCTGGCGGCGTCGTTGGGGCAGGTCACCGGTTCCGAGAGCCGGTCCAGGAACCGTCCGGACCGGTAAGAAAAAGAGCGGGCCGATCGGATTGATCGACCCGCTCCCCGAGGTACGCGGCTTGCTACGGCGTGTGGCCTATTGCGGCAGCCGCAGCGCGGCGAGCGAGCCCGCCATGGTGCCGCCCCGGGCGACCTGCACGACGATGTACTGCTGCCCCTCGTGCATGTAGGTCATCATGCCGTACTGTCCCGTCGCGGGCAGCTCGACGCTGCCGAGCTTCTCACCGGTCCGCTTGTCGTGAGCGTTGAGGACAGGCGGTCCCTGCGCACCTTCGGTGGCCAGCAGCAGCGTGCCGGTGGTCATCAGGATGGCGCGCCCGCGGGGGGTGCCGGTGCCCGGCGCCGGGTGGCGCTTCATCTGCTCCGACGCCTCGCCGACCGGCACGGCGAAGACGTGCTCGCCGGTGTTCATGTCGATCGCGGTGATCTTGCTGAACGGCGGCTTGTACATCGGCAGGCCCTGCGGTCCGGCCCAGCCGACGCCGCCGCCCTGAACCCAGTCGGAGATCGTGCGGCCGGTGGTCGTGCAGTCGCCGGAATCCGAGGTGCAGCCGTGGATGTCCGCGTCGGTGTTCGTGCCCGGCTGCACCGTCCGGCCCGAGCAGCCCTGGCCGTTCGACTGGTACAGGTAGCCGGTCTCCGGATCGAGGGTGGCCGGGTGGGTGATGTTGAGCCCGCCCGCGCCGCATGCGATCCACGGCCGCGGCTCGTTGTGGTTGTTCGGCAGCGGCGGCATGTAGGGGCCGCCGACATTGAAGCGGCTCAGGATCTCGATCGCTTCCTGCTTCAGCTCCGGCGTCAGGTCGATGAGGCCGTCCTCGGTCAGGCCGAGCGGATTCAGCGGGGCCGGCCGGGTCGGAAACGGCTGCGTCGGCGAGAGCTGCTCGCCGGGCACTATGGATGCCGGGACCTCACGCTCTTCGATCGGCCAGACCGGCTCGCCGGTCTCCCGGTTGAAGGCGAAGGTCATGCCCTGCTTCGTCGTCTGGATGGCCATCGGCACTTCCTCGCCGTCGACCGTGACGTCGACCAGGATCGGCACGTTGGGCAGGTCGTAGTTCC